>JAUWLH010000134.1 GCA_030613835.1 Candidatus Bathyarchaeota archaeon
AGGCTAACTGCGATGACACCGCTCATAGCGAGGAACATAACCCTGAAGCCGAAGAAATCACTGATGAAGCCCCCAACGAAGGGACCGACGGCGAACCCGGCGATCCAGCTTAGATTGTAGAGGCCAATATTATGAGTCAATTCGTGGGGATCAGACATGGCGGCAGTTATCGCGCTTGAACCCACCCAGAAGGAGCCGGTGGTCAAACCAAGCATCAGCCTGACACCCATGAGCTGGTCTACGGAACCCGCCAGGGCCAAGGCTCCGACGCTGATGACGTTCAGCGTCTGGAAGCCCAGGTAGAACCTGATCTTCTCGAACCTGTCCATCAGGAGCCCGGTCACCAGGGTGATGACTGTGTAGCCTAGGGCATGGTAGGCGCCCATCAATCCGAGCTGTACGTAGGATGCGCCCATCTCCTCGGCGTAGACTGGGCTCAGTAGCATGACGCAGCCTATGGCTCCGCTTATCAGGAAAATGACAATGAATAGGGGCTTGGTTGGTTTGCTCATGTTATCAGGCATCGATGATCATTGGTTCGTCCGTTTTCCGTGGACCCTGTAATGTAATGACATCTGAGATATGGGCTTTCATACCGTCCCTAGCCGCCACGACGGGGATACCGGTCTTCTCCTGCAGGTACGCAGCCTCCCCTTCAGGACCTGCCCTGAGCATCCTGACGCCGAAGTGAGTGAGGATGCAGGCTTTCGGCTTAGCCTCCTCCAGTATTCTCAGGGCATCATCTGTGTTCAGGTGGATGTTAATCGGGTTGCTCCTGGGCCAGACTGTGCAAAGTATTAGCAGCCTGTTTCCCAGGTACTGCTCCGAGACCCCTTCAAAGTACCCCGTGTCGCTGGTGTAGCCTATCGAGCCATATGGGGTTTCCACCCTGAGTCCTACAGAGTTGGGGTCCGAGTGCCTTGCCTCGTTAGCCGTAAAGTCTAGATCATTGACACTGAACTTGGTCCCCCTTTCAAGGGTCAGCAGGTCCCTGACAAGCCCCTTGTGGTAATCGCTGATACTGGGGCCGATCCCCTCCGCGCCCTCTAAGACGCTCGTGGTTGCGGCGAGGAGCCCCCTCTTGGTATGCGTGCCGTTGGTCATGGCCTCGACGAATACCTCGGCGTCTGAATAGTGGTCCGGGTGGCAGTGGGTGACGATCAACGCGTTCAGCTTTCTGGGGCTCAGCTGGGCCCAGTTGCTGAAGACGAGCGCACCTGGTCCTGGATCGATATGGACATGTGTATCATCGTGGACTAGCCTGATCCCGGCGGTCCTCCTCATCTGGCTAGTCATAACGTGCCTTCCACCACCAGTGCCAAGGAAGTGCAGGTCGAGGCCGTCCCCAGTCATGGAGTTTCCTATGTCCCCATGTTATTTAGACTTAGACGCAGATGTAGAACCACCAGGCATAGTCTGGACTGTTGAGCACCTTGATATCGCTTGGCAGGTGGATGTGGTTGCCTCCCCTGTTCATGTTGTTGACGCTTCCCTCCTCGTGGACAAAACCGCATCTCCCCGAGGCCCTGTCACCGTTGATGCTCTCGACCCAATAGTTCTTGACGAGCCTCGCATCGCCGATGCTCTCGTACCACTGGACAGTGTAGTTTAGACCTCGGGTATCAGCGAGGCTCAGGATCACATCGATCGCAGTGATAACCCCTGGCTGGAACATATCAGATCGAACGTTATGGGCGGTGACCTCCACCTCCTCGTACTGCCACCTGTCATAGATGCCCGAGATGTAGACATTTGGGATGATGACCTTACCGCCGTTCTCCTCAAGCCTCCTCATCTCATCCCTGAAGAAAACGTGCCTCTGGTCGACCTGTTCTGGCGTAGTCTCGTAGAATGTGAGGCTCGCGCCGTCCTTCCACGGGTAGTGATCCATCCTGTAGAAGTTGCTCTCGGGCCAGCCACCATCGTAGTAGATCTCAAACCACCACTCCCTGCCCCCCTGGAGCCTGTCGATGACGAAGGTATTGAGCCTCTCGTCGAAGTGGTATTCAAGCTCGATATCGCCCCTCTCGGTGACGTGGACCAGGACATCGAAGACGCTGAAGTAGCCTGAATTGAATATGTCCGGCCTGGTCGTGTTCACATCGTCCGGGTCAAACGAGTAACTCCTACTGCTCCCAGAGAATATGCGCCCCAGTCTAATCTGGCCAATCCTCCGAGGCATTGTGTTATCAGGGTCAGTGTACGCGTCTGGAAAGGTCACGTCACTGGAACCAAGGGCTACGGTGTTTCCCGTGCCCAGGCTGAAATCCACGAGTGTGACACCCATCACCAGTACAATGGTCAGGAGGGTGAGGCCCCTGTTGGGTAGTTTTATCCCGCGCCGGGCCAAGGCGGATTTTACCCCGACCCCCAGATGAATGATTAGCCCTAGGGCTACTAACTGGTCAATCTGAACGTGAGGAGTGAAAGAAATGACCTTCCACAGGACCTCGTTATCGAAACCAAGCCCCGTCAGAATCATTAACGCAGAGCCAAACAACAGCAACCAGCCCGATACACGCTGGAGAACCCTCGTCGCGGTCCACTCGTTGAACAGCGAATATGGATCAGAAAAAATTGTGTTCCAATGGAAGCCTATCACCGTCAATGATAGCAGAAAATGCGCCAAGAGGAGAGCTAGGTAACCGTAACCGAGATAGATGTGAACTGGCTGCGTGATGGCCCTGTCCAAGTCGAGCCTAGTCATAAAGTATCCAATAGATAGAGACAGCACGGCAACAACGGAGAATATCCAGGAGAGGGTCCTGTTGAGGGAGATTATCCTTTTACGAAAACTAGGATCCACAAAATACTCTGAAAATGGAGAGATTTAAACATATATTTGTAAAACTCTAAAAACTTTATAGAAAATTCGGGGATTGATAGGCAGAATAATAGGTTAAATCACAGTTTTTTCAATATTTCACCGTTTAATGCCCCAGTGTGCTCACGGTTCTCGATTGTCAAGGCACCGTTCACGATGACATGCTCGATCCCCTCAGGATAGACGTGAGGCTGCTCAAAGGTAGCCAAATCCCGGATTCTACCCGGGTCGAAGACTGTAATATCAGCCTTCATGCCCTCCAGAAGGATACCCCTGTCCTGTAGCCCCATCCGTGAGGCAGGCATAGAAGTCATCCTCCTAACAGCGTCCTCCATGGTAAGTATCCTCTCCTCGTTCACATACCGCTTGAAATACCTCGGGAAAGCTCCGTAGCACCTGGGATGTGGCTTGCCTTCCCCAAGTGGCCCGAAAGGCGCGAGCATCCATCCGTCGCTGCATGGCATCACGGCGGGGTGCTTGACCATCGTGGTCACGTCCTCCTCATTGCCCCAGAACGATACATTCATGGCCTCGGCCCGCTCATCGATCAGTAGCTCACATACGGCATCAACGATGCTCTGGGACCTCTCCTCGGCTATCTTGAGGAGGCTCAGTCCTTCGACCACCTTGTTCCCATCCGTCTTGACGAAGCTCACTATGACCTTGTCCCAGTCCCTTCCAGATTCCACGTACTCCTCTGATAATCTCTCCCTTACCTTTGGGTCTGCGAGCCGCTCAAGCATAGCCTGTACTCCACCCACGTGGAGCCACGCGGGGATTACCTGGGAGAGCAGGGACGAACCAGCGTTGTACGGGTAAATATCCGCAGTGATATCGAGCCCCTTTGCCCTCGCCTCATCTATCAGCCGCAACGTGGTCTCGCCGTGCCTACCGTCGAGACTCCGTTTGCTACCGCAGCTACTTCCCAGGTGGGAAATCTGCACCGGCACCCCTGTGAAGTGGCCCAGCTTGATGGTGTCCTTGAGGTTTGTCTCGTCGGGCCTCATGTGTGTGGAGTAGAGCCCATTGTGGCGCTTGATAATCTCGCACATGGCCTGAAGCTCAAGCTCCCCAGTGTAAAGCCCGGGAGGATATCCTAACCCTGTTGACATTCCATGGGCTCCGCTGACCATGGCATCATCAAGCAGATCCCTCATCGTCTCGAGCTCACTGACAGTGGGTTTCCTGTCATCGAAACCCATGACCCCTATCCTGATACTACCGTGGCCGATGAAAGGTACCATGTTGAGGCTTGTTCCCATCTCCTTCACCTTACCAAGGAAGTCATCCATATTCACCCAGTCCCAGTCAAGGCTAATCCCCGAGGTGAAAGGTAGCATGTACTGGATGAGGTCGTCCTTGTGGTCTGGAGTCAATGGATACATGCTAAGGCCACAGTTGCCCATGGTGACCGTGGTGATCCCTTGGTGGGCGTAGCTGAGGCAACCAGGGTTGCCCAGAACAGTGTGGTCCGCGTGGAGGTGAATATCAATCCATCCAGGCGAGACAACGAGCCCACTTGTGTCGATCACCCTTTCCCCCTCGGAGTCAGAGATAGAGCCGATAAAGGCGATGCTGTTGCCGCTGATTCCCACGTCCGCGTTTCTCCACGGGCTACCAGTTCCGTCCACGAGTCTGCCGTTCTTGAGGATGATGTCGTATGTCATGGCTATTCTATTTCATGGATGTCTCTTGATATAGAATGTTTGAAAGTTTTCTGCGCACGCTAATGTGTGGAAGTTGACTGGGGTTATCAAATATGTTTGAATTAGGGAACAATAGTAGAACCAAGCGTGGAAGACGGATACGATGCGCTGGACGAAACAAGAGTCCAGATTAAAATGTTGATATAAAAAGGGGTTAACGGTGGTCGTGGGGACTGTCGTGCGTCTTTATGAGATAGATATTCAGGTTCCCGTTGACAACCCCGTAGCCTCGCCGCCCATCGTACTCGATGTCGTTTTCCTCTAGGATCTTTAGCCCCTCGTCCTC
>JAUWLH010000245.1 GCA_030613835.1 Candidatus Bathyarchaeota archaeon
AACGCCGGGTCACGCTGTCACGGTCCTCCGGTCTGGGAGCATCTCCGATGACGTAGCCCCTGATCCCTTTGAGGGCTGAAAGGTTGGGCTTCCTTGGAATTAGGAAGAGGAGCCCAACGCCGCCCAGGAGACTAAAGTATCCTATCGGGATCAACCTGAGGCCGGGTAAGTAGATGATGACATACATGAGTGTTACGTGGAAAGAGGCTCCAAGGAGGGAGACTATCACTGCCTGCCTCTCGTTCTCCTTGTTGCTCTCATCAGCCATGTAGAGCATTACCAGAATAATGCCGAGGTCTAGGATGGTGAGGGTGAGCCCAATCATGGGTTATGTTTTGTGAATGGCGGGACTTTAACACCTTCGATACCCAAGGAAGCTTACTTAGGCTCGTAAAGATACTGGTTATGATATGGACGACGAGTGGGTTGCCGGGTACCAAAGACTCTGGGAGATGAGAACCCAGGCCCCAATAGTAACTGAGAACTGGGCAAACAGCGAGTGGGCGAAGGGACGCACTGACTACCTCACGTTCCTAATCAGGGTTGAAGCCCCGGAGATAATAACAACCGCTCAAAAAGTCCAAAAGGGGCTCAGGGCTTTCAAATGCGCAGACCCATTCCCAGCCGAGTACCTGCACCTGACTGTCAAAGAGACTGGGTGTTTCCTCGTAGACGAGAAGGATAGCGAGGATGAGATCACAAGAGAGGGCATCAATAAGCTCGTGGAGTCCGCCACGGAATCCCTAGACGGAATGAAGGGTTTCAAAGTTGATATCCGAAACATGAACCATTTCAGGTCCAACATCGTTGCCGAGGCCCACGACGGGGGCGAGATCAGGAAGATGAACAGGAAACTCATGGGAATGGAAGGAGTTCAGGCGATGAAATACGATTATCCAAGGTTCCTGCCCCACATGAGCCTGTGCCAGTTCAAGGAAGCCGAGGAACACGAGAAGCTTGTCGGGTATCTGGAGGAGAACAGGGAAACGATTTTAGGGGAATTCAGGGTCGAGAGTGTGGACCTTGTGAAAGCAATCTTACCTGTAAAGGAAAGATATCCTGTCTTGGAGACAATTCACACGTTTAGGCTTGGGTAGCCTATCGGCATCAAAATATTATTGAGGCACCTCAGTCTTTGTCCGGCTCTGGCGCGTTAGGTTTCAGGAACATCGCCAGAATGACGGTACCGACCATGTCTAGGCCAAAGCTCAACTGGAAGGGAAGCTGGGGAGACACGTTGTCGAACAGGTAACCCCCGGTCCACGATGCGGGGCTGCTGACAAGGCTGCCAATCGTACCCATCAATCCCATTATTCTGCCCCTATCCTCGGGTGGCGACAGGTCGGCTATCAGGGCTTGCCATACAGGACCGCCCATTGGCCCCCACATAGCCCCGCCTAGTCCATTGCCGATGCCCGCCAGACTCCTGACCATGAAAAGCTGGGAAAAGTTGTGGCTGAACGTGTAACCGAGAACAGATACTGAGTTGAGAACCCTAGACACGAGGATCAACGGTTTCTTTCCCTGCCTGTCAGCGAGTATGCCTGCCGGCGTCGTGAGGAGTGTCGTCATCAAGCTAACAACGGTCCCTATCAGTCCCCATTGCGTGGTAGAAAGACCGACGACCTCGACACCATAGATAACCATGAAGCTCATCATGATCCGAATAGCGAACATACTGATAGCCGCGACAAAGGTCATCACCCATATTTGGCGGGGGAACCGCCTGAAATTGTTTAGGATCCCGCCCTGACTCTTGGGACCTGATGACGCCTTTGGCGTAAAGGTCTCAGTGATGTACTTCCATCGCATAAATAACGCAAACCCGCCTGAGGCTACAGAGGCCGCCAGAACGTACCTGCAGCCTGGAAGGACGCCGAAATAGTCCATGATCATCCCGCCCATGAGACTCGTGATGATGGTTGGGATACCGGTCACGGTTCTGTAGGCGGCGAACCCGGTTCCCCTCTGATCCGCTGGGAGGCTCTCGGCTATCAACGCGTTGTTCGCCGGTATTCCGAGCATCCCAGCCGACGAAAATATGATTCCCGGGATAACGTGGGTCCAGTGAGTCGCGAACAGGTAGAATATGGGAGAAAGGAACCTGAAAAAGCCCGCTATCACCAGCATACGTTTCCTGCCCCACCTGTCAGTCAGGACCCCACCTGGGTACTGGAACATGATGCTTGCGATTGTTTCAATTGAAAGCACCAGTCCGAGTAGCTCAATGGAGGCCCCCAGCTCCTTGATGTACAGGCTCCTATACGGCCACCACAGGAACGCTGTGAACATGAACATGGTCTGGGTTGACATCAGCACCATGATGTTCCTGTTGCCCCTGAGATCCTTGATCATGTTGATGGACGAGCGGAAACTAGACATAACAACCCCCTATAACGCTACAGAGCTATATATCATATCATCGGGGGTCACATATCAATGCCCGGCTTCTTGTTCTCCTCAGACCTCTCGATCACTCGTTTGATGCGTCTAACCCTGGTTGATTCCCTTTTCGCGTCGTTTACCCATCCGATGTACATGAGGCGGGCAGAGTTTGGGAACGCTTTGAAGTTGTCGTGAGCCACCTTGTTCTGTTCAATGGCGTCACGGAGGTCATCTGGCATTGTCAGTAGCTCCTTCGACAAGTAGGCTGCCTCCCATCTACCATTCACTCTCGCCTTCTCGACCTCAGCGAGACCGGCATCGGTCATCAGTCCCTCCTCTATCAGCCTCTCTGCCCTGTCCCTGTTACGCCTCGACCAGGGACTATTCCGCCTCCGGGGGGAAAACCACTGGACGTGCTCAGTGTCATCAAGGCGCCTCACTCTACCGTCAATCCAGCCAAAACAGAGTGCGTCCTCAAGCGCCTCATCGTACTTGATGCCCTCGTTGGGTGATTTCACCTTCTGGAGAACTACCCATATAGCGTCATCCTGTGCGTGGTTAAGTTCAAGCCAACTCCTCCACTCATAGCGGCTTCTGAAACGATGGTACTCGCCCAAC
>JAUWLH010000210.1 GCA_030613835.1 Candidatus Bathyarchaeota archaeon
CAAGTACCATCATACCGAGTACTCCTCTCTTGATGGACTCATACCCCCCCTTGAAGAACGGCCCTCCCCCGTAGAAGGCGATTACCGTGGCGAGCCCGAATAGGACATAATCGTATCCGGGGAAATGTGGGACAGTGAAATTGAACCACTGCTGGATTGTTGGTGAAAGTATCAGAATTGGGCCGGTGATAATTAGACTCACGAAGAATCGTTTCCTAAAGTCCAGTTCCATCATGGCGTGGTGGTCATAGTGTTTTCCTCCTTCCCCATGCTGGGTCATCTTATTATGCTCTGAGTGGTCCATTTTTTTGTGTTCAGAATGATCCATGCTCTTCCCTGATCCTTGGTCGTGATGAGCCAAATTGTTTCATATATGCAAAGAGTCTGACCTTTATTTAGTAATCGTGAAAATAAAACAATTCAATGGAAGGTATTTTAGATATATTTTATGAGATTTGGTGAGTAAGGTGAGTGATTATACCATGGAACAGAGCATCGATTCAAACAATGGAACGGCATCCTTGATAGGTATAAATACAGCCATTTATTGGCGTTAACCGGCACTGGAGATTGCACAGGAGACTGGTGAACAAATATGGCATTGGAAGAATTTCTAACTGAGTCCCTCTATTTTGGGAACTGGATGGGCGTGATTACATGGGTAGTCCTGTTCGCCTCTTTCATCGTATTCCTTCCTTTCAACAAGAAATCAACCATAAAGCCCACTAGCACGTTTGTGGCGTTCATCGTGGCCTCTGCCTTCGAGATGTTCGGCATCCCCCTGAGCGCGTACTTCCTAACCTGGGCCTTCGGAATCAATGTCCCAAGGGGACTCCTGTGGGGTCATACTCTTGAGAATTACATCGGCTACTGGGGCATGTACATAGGGGTGGCCATCAATATCATCGGCGGCCTGCTGATTATAGGTGGATGGAGGGTCATCTACAGGGAGTACTGGAGTAAGGATGAGGGTGAGGGGAAACTCGTCACTGACGGAATCTACTCCTACATGCGTCACCCACAGTACACTGGGTTCCTGTTGATGACGTTCGGACTCCTGGTCCACTGGGCGACACTGCCCCTGCTCATAATGTGGCCTTTGCTGGTCAGGCAGTACATCGGGCTGGCGAAGATGGAGGAGGAAGAGATGATAGAAAAGTTCGGGAAGGAATACGAGGACTACATGGAGAAAACCCCGAGGTTCCTCCCAAGGCTTCGTATAAACGATTAGATTACCCGTATTTTCATCTTATTCTAAACAAGGGGCTTCAAAAGCACGTTGAAATATTATCAGTCCGTTGGCCGATACTGCTTGTACAGGTAGGTCCCGATTACTATCCAGTAACCTAGGTACACTATGATCCTCAGCCACTCGGGATTACCGTCGTAGCCCACCAACGCCTTGAGGATTGATCCTATGATTCCCTTCTCGTGGAGCGCTGGGTAGGAGCCGTCGGGGTTCAATGCCGGGTTGATATCATAGGGCTTCTCTCCAAAGAACCCAAAGTCCATCCCAGAGTGCTCGCCTGCCTCTATCAGCTCGTGGACCCCGTAACCCGCCAGTCCAGCTCCGAAGATCAGCAGCATGACGCTGGTGACCTTGAAGAACTTTCCAATCTCCAGGTCCACGGTGCCCTTCATGAGTGCGAATGATAGACCCAGGACAACAAGGATTCCTATGGCAGCTCCCAGTAGAGTGCCAACCGAGTCCTGGACGAATGTCGCCGACAGGAAGAGGACAGCCTCCAATCCCTCACGGGCAACTGCGACGAACGCCAGGGCAGTGATCCCATATTGTTCCCCCCGTGTCACCGCCTGGTTAATCTTTACCTCCATCTCGCCCTTGATCTCCTTGCTGTGCTTTGTCATCCAGAAGATCATGCTTGTTAGAACCGCAACTGCCGTTAATGACGCGACTCCCTCAAAGAGCTCGCTGGCCACCTTACCCAGGCCCCCGTAGAAGACCTGTAGGATTACCCCTACGACCAGGCTCATTGCCAGGGCTATCCCCGTGCCCAAGTAGGTGTACTTATTCATGTCCTCCTTGCCTATCTTTCTCAGGTACGTGATCATGATTGTGACGATTAATGCTGCTTCCAGTGCTTCCCTGAAGGTTATCAGGAAACTTGGAAAAGTTGTTTCGTACACTTTACTCACCAAATTTTAGGCATGCCTAAACTTACAGGGTTTTACAGAGATAATAGTATATAAATAATTTCACTCACGACTGAAGATTGCCCCCGATTCCTGAGAATATTCATATCCTAGAACCTGAACCCTACCCGTATGAGTCTTCACCATGATTTCCCCTACACGACCAAGAAGCTCTACTGCAAGACATGTAAAACCATCACCCTCCACATCCAGGATTTCAACGACTTCAAGTGCGCCATCTGCGGCAAGAAATGGGATGATTTACTGATCAGGGTCAACATGAGGCAGAACCAGTACGGCAAAACCCAGTACGATGGCACTATCCTCAGCGAGAAGCCAGCCAACGCAAGAGACTATGTCACCAAGACATTCGATAGCCTTGACTCATGCATCAAGTGGCTCAGGGAGAAGGCAACTGCCCTGCAAGAAGAGAACAAATCATAGGGAGGGCAATAATCCCAGCCCTAAACGGGCTCCTTTAGGAATAATTATCCCCAGAACCGCCTAGATAGGCTGATGATGTGTGCACAAACACGTAGAGGTAAGGATTTTATCCGGACAAAAATGTGCACGATAAGAGATATTTTTTTCCGTTATGACATGTTACTTGATGCAAAAAAGGGGTTAGGAGACGACCCTTCCGAGTGCATCCAGCATCTCATCGATGTACCCGTCAGGAATCCAGCCCATGTTACCAACTCTGAACGTGGACTGCTTCAGGTCCCCGTATCCCTGGGCCAGCTCGAAGCCGTGACCCCTCATGGCGTTGTAGACATCGGGGCCACTCATGCCATTGGGGGCGGAGATGCAGCTAACCGTGGGGCTCTCGTACCCCTTCATGGGGAAGGTATCCAGCCCGTGCTCCTTGATGCCTTCCCTGATGACCGTGTTCCGCCTCTCGTAGAGGTCAAAATACGCTTGCTTGCCACCCATCTCATCGATCATCTTCAACGCAACGTTAAGGCCGGCTACCTGCGGGATCGTTGATGTCATGGGGGTCCCCTTGCCTGCCGCGTGATTCTTCTCCCACACCATAAGGTCAAAGTACCAGCCCTTGTTTGGCATACCGGCTGACACATCGAGCGCCCTCTCACTAACAGAGCCGATTCCTATACCCGGAGGTACGCCGAAGCACTTCTGGCTGCTGCTGAACATTATATCGATATTCCACTTGTCCACCTTCACCTCGGTGCCGCCCATGCTGCTGACGCCATCAACGAAGCACAGCTTGTCGTGCCTCTTCACTACTTTGGTCAGAGCGGGCAGATCAT
>JAUWLH010000223.1 GCA_030613835.1 Candidatus Bathyarchaeota archaeon
TCTCAGCAGAAGCCAAGGATGGACATGTCTATGGCATCAAGTTTTGGGGCCATGGCTTTCATGAAGGGCCTCGGTGTCGTCCACAGCCTGGCGCACCAGCTGTCCACCCAGTGCGACATCCCCCATGGCGCTGCTTGCGGGATTATGATGCCTCATGCGGTGAGGTACAACTTGGTGGAACCAGCGACCCATCCCAAGTACCGGTACATCGCCATGAAGCTGACGGGAAACAAGGAGGCTACAGCACAGGACGCTCCAGACGCAATCACGGATCTCCTAGACTCCTTGAAGGTTCCAAGCGGGCTGGGTCAATGGAAGGTCACCGACGAGGACATCGAGGTCATGTCAGAGAACGCCATGCTGGACCACTGCCACCCAAGAAACCCCGTCAAGTGCACAAGGGAAACCATGAGGCAGCTATACGAGGCAGCCATCTAACCTTTTTTAAGCGAGTATATTCTCAATATGGGAAATATCGTGACAGATCCATATTTACTTGTGATTAATGTGAAAAATGTTAATACTCAACTGACATTTTACCTACTAATTGATGTAGCACATCAAGGCAGGGGCACTCGTATTCACGGCGCTAATACTGATACCGTACCTGTACAGGAAACTCAGACCAGATGAACCCGCGATCCTAGAAGGGGATAACCACGTGGAGGTATCCCATGAACCCAGAAAGTTCGGCGAGTTTGATCCAAACGACCTGCCGGCCGCGGACATGTTGGCGTTCGGTGGATCAATATCAACACCGGGTAGGTACCTTGAGATGGAGACCAAAAAGGAGTGGTTACACCCGGACATTCTACGTTACAGGGATATCCTGAGGGAAAAAACAGAGACCGAGGAAGACGAAACCGAATAGAACCAGATTTGTTATCGACTCAATCATGCTCGCCTGTATTCACCTTGTTCCTGCTATTTTCATGAGGTTGGATCCAAACCATCGGTGGCACCTCCTGACACCCGTTACCAACCCCTCACACCCCACCCCCAAAAAAAATGTACCAAGTAACAACCTACAGATACCAAAAACGGACCTACTGCCTGCTCAGGTAGATCAATATCGTCGAGGCTATGGTGGTCAACAGGTCGGGCACGAAGTTAAAGTACCTAACGATCTGGATGTCACCAGGGGCCCCCGTGATGCTCAGCAGCATAGGGTTCGTGAACAGGCTGTAGCTCAGCAGCGCCGCTGACAGGAACACAAGCCCCAGCGTGAAGCTGCTCTTGGTCATCCTGTACATGTCAAGGTAGTTGGCGAACAGGTAGATCAACAATATCGTGTTAACCGCCGAGATGATGATCTTGCCCCTGACGTAAGACGAGATATGACTGCTCAGGACCTTCAGTGTATCGGGGTCCAGCCCCTCCAGGTCGGGGTCCACGTTAACCAGGTCCACGTTCAACAACCTATACAGTATCTCGTCATCCCCAAGGAATATATTGTCTATGTTGGCCTGCACGTTTACTATGAAATAGAGCGCCATTAGCACAATGGCGACCTGCTGTTTCCTGTTCATCTGCACCATCACTTTCCACCGCCTTTATTAGCTGTTGTTCCAAATCTGTTCCAAATCTCCTCAAAATCTGACCAAGAATCCTCAAGGTTAGGGGAGATAAAGTACATCTTACCGTACCGCTTGCCCATGCTGGTTATCATCCCGTTCTTCTCAAGGATCTCCAGGTGGTGCCTGATGGTACGGTAGTCAACGCCGATAGACGCACCCAGCTGGTTGGCGTTACTAGGAAGATCACGCAGGGTCGTCAGTATCTTGCCTCTGTTCAAGCCACCCCTGCTACCCGCTATGAGCCACTGAATGACGTGCTTTGTATAGCGTGATTTATGGGACATACTGGACCAGCGTCTACGAATATCTCGTCGGTTAGCGTTTAAAACTAACTAGTATTCGGTAAGTGGAATCCAAGATGAATTGTATTCAATTCTGATCCAATTAGGTAGTAATGTTGAAAAACCGTTTATAACCAAAACAGCGCATAATCGCTTGAAGATGAGCGGCGAAAGACCCGAAGAGACCGAGGAAAAGAATAGGAGCTACTCGACCCTGCACCGGGCGCTCCAGGCATTGAAGCTGGCCATGTAGAGCCAGCTGAAAACAACCCCCAATGGAGAAACAATTTTCGAGACCCTCATCTAACACTGTATGCCTTGAGGCCAGGCCGCGATAAAGGTGGAGAGCTATCTTGAATAAAGTAAACCCCCACACGCTCTTTCCTTCCGTTGAAGCATAGTGGCCGAAACCTCAAGGCAACAGACCCACAGGCTTTTCTCAAATAATCTCCATGCCTTTTTTACAAATTGAAGTTTTTTTAGTGTTTTTCGACCTGTTTTACAAAGCAATACCCGTACAGTTGTCGATAATCTTATAGACATTTGTCGAAAATTTAAGACATGGACCAGCCAGACGAAAAAAAAGGAACACCATCTTCTCTGCATGCGTTACCCACCAACGAGAAGATATCCCCCATCAACAAATTCGAGGATTATTGGAGGCACTCGATTGAGAAACCCGACGAGTTCTGGGCGACACAGGCAAGACAGCTTGACTGGTTCAGGACCTGGGACCAGGTACTGGACTGGAAGGACCACCACGCTAAATGGTTCAAGGGGGGAACCCTCAACGCGTCCTACAACTGCCTGGATAGACACTTGAACACACAGGTAAAAAACAAGGTAGCCCTGTTCTGGGAAGGAGAACCAGGAGACAAACGTGTCTATACATACCAGCAACTCTACCGGGAAGTAAACAAGTTCGCTGACCTGCTCAAACAAAAAGGCATCAAACGAGGCGACACGGTCGCACTCTATATGCCCATGATCCCTGAGCTACCTATAGCAATGCTGGCGTGCTCTAGGATAGGAGCACCATTCACACAGGTGTACTCTGGATTCAGCAAAGACGCGCTGGCTGAAAGAACCAGACATCTGGAGGCAAAGATATTGATCACCTCTGATGGATTGTGGCGACGAGGAAAGATTGTTGACCTGAAGGGGATAGCTGACGTGGCGGTGGAGTCATGCCCCAGTATACAGAACGTAATAGTGGTGAAGCGGACGGAACATGAGGTGAACATGGCTCCGGGACGTGATCTCTGGTACCACGAGGAGATGGCGTCCATGAAGCCATGTTACGTAGAGCCTGAGCGGATGGACTCCGAGGACATCCTATATGTCCTGTACACGTCAGGTACTACCGCGAAGCCTAAAGGCGTGCAGGTCTCCACCGGAGGCTACTTGACCTACATTACCTCTACACTCAAATGGAGCTTCGACGTGG
>JAUWLH010000126.1 GCA_030613835.1 Candidatus Bathyarchaeota archaeon
AGGGTTCACTATATCCCAGCTTGGACTGATGTTCGGCATTGGCGGCGTTCTGGGGCTGGTCATCTCACCCATCGGTGGGTACATGGCGACCAGGTTCGGGGAGAAAAGGTGGATCCTGCTCAGCCAGGGCATAGGAACGGCGTTCCTGATTGGGGCCTTCTATACGACTGGTGTCTACCCCTTCATAGTCATGTATCTTGTGTACAGGTTCTGCGGGATCATATCCATGCCCGCATTGGCGGCCATCACTGCGAGGCTTTCACCTCCAGGCCAGATGGGCATGGGCTTCGCGTTGAGCTTCATGCCGAGTGCCATCACCGGCATAGTTGGGCCCGTCTTTGCGGCCTGGATCGCCGACACCTACGGGTACTTTCCCATCTTCATGGTGGCGGGCGTTGTCAGCTACCTGGGCCTTGGCGTTTTCAGCCTAGCTATCAAGGACTGAGTTTCCACATGAGGAGGTTTCCATCCATCTCGATGTCAATCTGTTTCTCGTCGTACAGGTAGCCCAGGTAGGCCATTATGGTCATGTGGATGAGATAGTACTGCTGGACAACGGTTAGGTCAAGCCCGTAGCTGGTGCATAGTTCCGACATCACTCGCTCTGTGGTCTTGGGCTCATTCAGGAGGGCCTTGATATCCTTGATGATACCCTGGGTGGTGACCATGTTCTTTGCCACAAGTCCTTTGATATCCTCAACGGGCTTGGTGTGGGCCGGGATGAACAGGTCATACTCCATCCCGTTCAGCCTGTCAAGCGTCTTAAGATGGCTTCCCACGTCCTGGACCACCGGTATCCTATACTTGTCGATGACCCTCTTGGAGAACACGGTGTCGGCGCAGAAGAGGATGTTGTCCACGAGCACCCCGACTTGGTTGAAGCAGTGGCCCGGCAGGGGGATTATCTCCACCTCTAGGTCGATGACCTCAAGCTTACCCGGCTCGATGATTTGGTCAACGGGGGAGGGCTTGGCCAGCACGAACTTGTTCCTCAGGTTCCTGATAGGGGTTGCGCCGTGGAACAGGTAGACGGGCTCTAGGATGGGGTTACTGATGATCCCCGACTCAATTGAGGGCGCATAGACCTCGGCCTTCAGGTTCCTGGCCAGGTAGTCGTTGCCCCCGAAGTGGTCGGCGTGGCTGTGGGTGTTGATGATGATCTCTAGCTTGAGCCCCTCGGCCTCCAGTACCTTCCTGATGTTCCTACCGGAGTCCTTGTCCAGCCCCGTGTCGATGACGGCGCACCGTTCCCCGTTCCGTAGTACCCCTATGTTTACCACGCCCGGGATGTACGCGACGTTCGTGGTTACCGCTACAAGCTCCAAGATGGATCACTCCCATAAAGATAGGCCGTCCAAGTGAAAAACTTTGATGAAAATGAAAAAGCCCCGGTTAAAGGGGTCTCTTAGGGAAGCTACTTGTGACGCTTTATGCGGTCCACCTTGCGCTCGTTTGCCCTGTAAGCGAACTTGCGACTGGTGCTGATCTTGGTGCGGTGGAACTGGTATCGATCACCGTCTTCGCTGGCCATCGCGGCGTAGAAGGCATCGTACTCCATCTCCTTGGTGTGGAGCTTTGTGATTAGGTCGTTGAGCTCCGCCTGTCGCTCCTCCTCCGCGCTATCATACTTTTCCGAGTACTGGTTGTACGCGGCCATGAATTTGAAATCCATCCCATCGAAACTTAGCTTCTCTACTGATTTACTCATATTGGTACGTCCGAACACCTATCCTTCAACGCCACCCCATTTGAAGATTCTGATCATTGAGGAATTTCTTTCGAGTGAACACATATCGGTGGTTTCGAGAAAATGGTAGCCCGGAAGAGATTCGAACTCTTGTCCGAGGCTCCAGAGGCCCCTATCCTTGACCGCTAGACGACCGGGCTACGCAACAACAATACCAAAGGAAATAGAATATAAAGCTAACCCAATCCACAGAAACAAATACGGTGAACCCACTTCTACTCCGAGAACCATGGACCAATCAGCCATCGCCCTAACCCTGGAGATCAAGGAGTACGCGTTAACCCACGGCGCAGAGCTCGTGGGCGTACTATCCCCCCAGTCAATAGACGCCATGCCCGAGTTTTGGGTCGGCTGGCAGGTCCAGCAGGCATCCAAGAAGACATCTGACTACATGGACGCCCCAAAGAGCATCATCGTTCTCGGGTACCACGCCTTCGATGACATCCACGAGGCCCAGATAGCCCACAACGGGAAAATAGAGTACCCAGTCTACGAGCGGATGAGGCTCTACGCCAGAAGGGTCATGAGGCAACTGGAGAAAAAGGGCTACAGGTGCGTTATCTACCCATTTAACCTCAGTCAGAAACGGATGGCCCAGCTGGCCGGCCTCGGCCCCATGGGCAAGAGCAGCCTTATCATCAACCCGGAGTATGGCCCGTGGTTCCGACTCCAGAGCATCCTCACAGATGCCCCGCTGGTGTCCGATGAGGAAGACACCCAGGATCTTTGCGGGGATTGCACGAAATGTATCGACGCATGCCCCACAGGGGCCCTTACCCCATACGTCATTGACCCAGACAAGTGTCTCATCGGTGTAACTGAGGCCGAGTTAGCTAGACTGATTGAAGAGGACCTGCCGTTCACGACCTACAGGGAAACACCTGATCAGGTATTCCGGGCGCACATGCCAAGGTTTACAAAAAACAGCGTCCTGATGTGCACTGCATGCCAGAAGGCTTGCCCCGTAGGGCGAGAAAAACGCGGACAATGACACACTTATAAATTTACCGAAAAGCTTTTATAATCATTAAATTCGATTTAAAATGCCTAAGTGATCAGGTATCCATTATCTCTGAGAGATAACGATTCTGGGAAGGAAACACCCGAAAAAGTGTATGAATTGAAAAAAGCGATAACCCTGCAAAACGAGGACCTATGCCCCGAATGCGGAGGCACCCACATCGTACAAGACTCTGACTCCGGTGAGTTGATCTGTAGTAGCTGTGGGCTTGTGGTGAAGAGTAGCATGCTAAACGACGGCCCGGAGTGGAGGGCCTTCACGCCCTCCGAGAAGAACAGTCGGAGCAGGGTCGGCGTACCCCTCAGTTTCGCCGTCCACGACAAGGGCCTAACAACCATGATCGGCAGGGTGGGCAGGGATGCCTTTGGAAGGCAGATCCCGCTGGACACCAAGCTCCAGATGCTCAGGCTCAGGAAGTGGCAGATAAGGAGCAGGGTTCACAGCAGCGTGGACAGGAACCTGGCCCAGGCCATGGCTGAGCTTGACAGGCTCAGCGACAAGCTTCACATCCCACCTAGCATAAAGGAAAAGGCAGCCGTCATATACCGAAAGGCTTTGGAGAAGGGGCTCGTCAGAGGGAGGAGCATCAATGCCATAACCGCTGCCAGTCTCTACGCTGCATGCAGGCTCACCCAGACACCTAGGACCCTCAGGGAGATAAGCAACCAGAGCCCCATCGCCAAGAAAGATATAGCGAGGTGCTACAGGCTCATGCTCAGGGAGCTGAAAATGCAGATGCCCAAGCCTGATGCCAAGCTCAGGGTGCCCAAGATAGCCGCGAAGGTTGGGGTGGGTGAAAGAACCCAGCAAGCGGCGGTCGAGCTCCTGCGAAGGGCGACAAAGCTCAGGACCACAGCGGGTAAGGACCCCATGGGTTTGGCGGCGGCAGCCCTGTACATCGCATGTGTGATGTGCGACGAGAAGCGTACCCAGAAGATGATAGCAGACGCCGCCGGGGTCACGGAGGTAACCATACGGAACCGCTATAAGGGCCTGAAGGAGGCCCTTGAACTTGACATCTAGGGGCTTATTTCTCCATATATCCCTAAATATGACAAAACAACAACTAATTAAGGCTGAAATACATGGCTGAACCCGATCGCACCCTCATCCTATGCATTGACAGTGATGACGATATCGGGATCAAAGGGAAGGTCAAGACACCCCTCATAGGCCGTGACGCAAACATTCAAGCGGCCACCAAACTGGCTTTAGCAGACCCGGAGGAGGCTGACGCCAACGCCATGTTCGGGGCTGTGAAGCTCTATGACAAGCTTGTGAAGGACTATCCAGACGAGTCATTTGAGATAGCGACTATCGCTGGATCGGGAAAAGGTGGTGTTGTGGCGGACCGGGCGATGGTCAAGGAACTAGGTAGGATCCAGAAACTGTTCGTAGCCGACAGCGTCATCCTGGTCACGGATGGCTTCTCTGACGAGGAGCTTGTGCCTATAATCCAGAGCAGAATACCCATTACCAGCATCCACCACGTCGTAGTCAAGCATAGCGAGCGCATCGAGGAGACCTACGCCATCATCTTCCGTTATCTCAAGATGATGGTGGAGGATCCCTACTACAGCAAGGTGATTCTAGGCGTGCCTGGGATATTGCTGGTCATATTCGGGTTCCTAATGGCGAGCAACCAGCTTGAGAACGGAGGGATGGTGGTGGCTTTTGTTATGGGGATTGTGTTGGTGCTGAAGGGATTCGGCTGGGACAGCAGGCTGGCGGAGCTAGAGCCGCGCCTGCCGCCACCCGACCGCTGGATCAACCTCATCACGACGGGTCTTGGTGGCATCGTGTTCATTATCGGTATCATCCGGGGCATCGATTACGCGTGGAGCATCATACCGTTGCCTATCTTGCCGTTCTGGGATCTGACGTACTGGGCGACCAACTCGGCGGATCTGATTGGGGCATTTATCTTGAAGGGCACTGACATGGTGACCCTTGGCCTAGGAATCGCTATCGCGGGGGACGGCATCTCGATATACGTTCAGAATAAGGAAGACCTCAAGGTGTGGAGTAATATGATCGGGATTCTTTTACTACTCTGGATGCGTCCGATTTCAATAGAAGCAGCCCATATTATCAGAAACCCCGATGTGACCATCACAGTGTTCTCGCCGCTAATCATTTACACAATTCTAGGCGTGGTTTCACTCACACTTTTCGTTACTTGGGTGTACAGACGGCATGGGCGCAAGCTGTTCAAACGGCCCACCTAGACTGCATTACCTTTTTGTACCCTGAGCTGCTTATGGGAAGGGAGCTATTTTGATCCGAGAAATTCTTGAAGCCTTGGGTGTTTACTCAATATACTACCGTTGGCTCAAGGAGACTATCAAACACGGTGAGCTCCCAAAGCACATAGGAGTAATCACTGACGGAAACCGGCGATGGGCCAAGGCACGGGACAAGGAGGGCTGG
>JAUWLH010000114.1 GCA_030613835.1 Candidatus Bathyarchaeota archaeon
TGCTGGGGACTAACGACCTTAAGACAAGGTTCAGCCTCCCGGCCTACGATATCGCGAGCGGCGCCGGTGTCCTCGTTGACATCGTCAGGAAGAGTGACACGGGGATAGATGGCAGTGCGCCCGAGGTCTTACTGATCGCGCCCCCACCAGCTGTCGAGTTGACCAGCTTTGCGGAAATGTTCGAGAACGCGGTCGAGAAATCAAGGGGCTTTGCGAAACACTACCTCAGGGTCGCCAATGAGAAGGGGTGCTACTACCTGAACGCAGGGGACTTTGTAGAATCCAGCACACTGGATGGCATCCATTTGGAGTTGGATATGCATACTAGGTTGGGGAAATCCGTGGCTGCAGAGGTCATGGAGATGCTGGCCTAGCATATATTCCTTATACTTTCTTGAACCATACGAACCTATGCCCCTGGACAACCCCTTCAAGAGATACGGAGTCAAACGCGTCATCAACGCAGCCACCAGCATCACCACGCTGGGCGGAAGCATACCAGATCAGAAGATTTTAAAGGCCATGGCAGAGGCAGGCAAGGTCTTCGCAAGCATCCCTGAGCTTCAAGTCTGGGCCGGTAAGGAGATAGCCAAGGCTACGGGGGCCGAGGCGGGACTGCCCGTTGCCTCGGCGGTGTGTGGGCTGCAGCTTTCGGCAGCTGCCTGCATGATGAGGGGCACGGAGCTGGAGAAGTATGAGCCCCTGGATATGCGAGGGTGGAGTCACATCACCATGAGATTGCCACTCCACACAGAGGGGCTCAGGACTGAGTTCATAGTCCAGAGATCAAACCGCAACAGCTACGATTACAGCGTCGAGCTGGCAGGGGGCAGGTTCAAGGAGGTGGAGCCAACAGAGGAGGCACTCATTGACGCCTACGACCCCGATAATACGGCGGGATTTTATTACACCGCGAGGAACCTCAAGGGCAGTCTGCCCCTTGAGAAGGTCATCGAGATCGCGAAGATACACAAAGTCCCTGTGATAGTTGACGCCGCGGCCGAGATCCCGCCCAAGCGTAAACTCAGGACGTACATGGACAAGGGCGCGGACCTAGTATCATACAGCGGGGGGAAGCACCTGGCGGGGCCCAACAACTCGGGGCTCCTCGCTGGGAGGGCAGACCTCATCAAGCTGGCTCACCTCCAATCGTATCCCTTCAACGGGGTCGGCCGTGCATCCAAGATGAGCAGGGAGACCATTGTGGGCCTGGTCCAGGCGCTTTGGATTTACCTAGACCACGATGAGGAGGAGGCGTTCGATGGGTGGGTCAGGTGGGCCGAGTACTTCAGGGACGAGCTGTCAAGGTTTTCTGGTGTATCGGCCGAGATAGTTTACCAGAGGGTTGTGGAGGACGGTGAGCCTATGGCCCCTTTCTGCGCAATATCGCTTGATGAATCGGTCACAGGTGTTTCGGGGAAGGAGCTTGTGTCAAGGCTCAAGAAGGGGGAGCCAGTCGTGTACGTCATATACGAGCCCGAGTTCCTCCTCGGTCCCTGCCCCGGCAAGATAACGTTGAACCCCCAGTACATGCTGGAGGGGGAGCACCCCCTGGTGGTTGAAAAGATAAAACGGATACTGGAATCCTAGTTTTCACTCGTTTTTCTTAAATTTAAAAGTGGTTTAGGAGTTTTACTCCTTGATAGTGTCCAGGTCGTGGACTTCGACGGCGCCTAGGTACATTTCGTCTAGCAGTGGGTGGGCCAGTAGATCTGCTGCCGTTCCCTCGAAGGTAAACCTACCTCCACGCATCAGGTACGAGTAGTCGCCTACTGCAAGCGCCCTTCGAGCACGCTGCTCGACAAGAACTATTGGTAAACCGGTCTCCTCGGCCATCAGCTTAAGCTGCTTCATGACATCGGTAACCAGTTTGGGCATCAAGCCTGCGGTTGGCTCGTCGACCATCATGATCTTTGGGTCTCTCATTAGGACCATTCCCTCTGCCAGCATCTGACGCTCTCCTCCGCTCAGGGTTCCAGCCGCCCTCGGCAGGAAGTCCTTGAGTACGGGGAACAGGCTGTACACGAACTCCCTCTTGTCCTCGATGAGGTCTGGGTCGTTCATGGTGTAAGCGGCCATCCTGAGGTTCTCCGCTACGCTGAGCTTGCTGAAGATGTTACCCGTCTGAGGCATATAGCCGATTCCGGCCATGGTCCTCTCGTACGGCTGCCAGTCACTGATGTCCTGTCCATTAAAGTGAACCGTACCCGAGTAGACGGTGGCCAGACCCATGACTGCCTTTAGCAGGGTGGTCTTGCCGACGCCGTTGGGGCCGACTATAATGGTTACTTCTCCGTCCGGGACCTTGAAGTCAAGGTCGTAGATGACGTGGATTGGACCGTAGCCTACGTTGAGGCCCTTTGATTCCATAATATATTTGCTACCCATCTTACTCACCCAGGTATGCCTTGATTACTCTCTCGTCCTCAAAGACTTCCTTTGCGGTGCCCTCGACGACCATCTTGCCCCTGTCCATTGCAAAGACGTGGTCCGCGTACTGCGCGGCTACCTCTAGCCTGTGCTCGATAACCAGGAATGTGATTCCCAGCTCGTCCCTGAGCCTCAGCACGTGGCTGAAGATCTGGTGACAGAGTACAGGATCGATGCTGCCTACAGGCTCGTCCAAGAGGATCGTATCGGCGCCACTCATGAGCGCGCGTCCGATCTCCAGGAGCTTTAGCTCTCCACCACTGAGAGTGTTCGCAGGCTTGTTCCATACGCGTCTTAGCCCGAGGACCTTCAGCAGCTCAGTCGCACGCCTGACCGCGCTGATCTCGCTGTCGATCCAGGATGGTTTGAAAAGTGATAGGGCGAGGTTCTCACCCGCATTGTCCGGCAAAGCCACTAGCATGTTCTCTAGAGTCGTCAAGCTAAGGAAAGGCGACGCGATCTGGAAGGTACGTACAAGTCCTCTCCTCGAGATCTTGTACATTTCCTCACTTGTGATGTCTACGTCACGGTAGATTATACTTCCCTCCTCTGGGACGAAAATACCTGAGATACAGTTAACTAGTGTAGATTTTCCGCAGCCATTGGGGCCGACGAGCAGATAGATGCCGCCTTCCTTCAAACTGAAGCTAATACCGTCGTTGGCCGCGAACTTGCCGAAATATTTATGAACATTCTGAATTTTTAGTACTTCTGACATATCGGCATCAACTATCCATATAGGCTATAGACACTCTTTAAATAATTTTGCAAGGGAATCCGGGTTTATTGATAAATGAAGGAACCGGTTAACAGGTTATTTCGCGAAAAGAGACAAGAAATCGTAACCTTTTGTATACTGATTTCAGAAGGAAAACATTAACAGATATTTTGTTTCAATTTGAAAAAAGAACGTTTGCGCATAAGGTGGTTGGAGTGTACCTTTCCATCATTAAATTAGACAAGGGTTTTACCGTTGATTATTTGCTTTAACTGAAAATTAAAAGATAGAGGCTTTTTTGAGCGTGAATTCCGTTTAAAATATATAGAAAAGCCCTTTTTTGGCTTCTTTTTCGTTAAGAAACAACCGCTTATCATGAAAAGTATTATTAGGCTATGGGGGCACAAGCGTAACGGGTTTACTAAAATGATAATCCCTGCAATTTGGATGGCGGCGTTGGTATTCGCTTCGGAGCTAACGCTGCTAAGTATCGGCTTTACATTAACGTATCTGACATCGAAGATTCCAAACTTCGCGCACGGTACATATGCAGGCATCGGTATCTACGTAAGCTACACTTTCGCTAAGATCTTGGGGATCAGCCCATACCTTGGGTTCCCAATAGCTTTCTTAATTGGAGGACTGTTCAGCATTGCCATCTACCTAATTGTCATCAAGGTTTTGACAGACATGGGTGGGGGCGCTATCGTCCTGACTATCTCTACGTTGGCTATTCAGATCTTCCTGACGGCGTTGATTCAGATCTACGCCTACTATCTTAGGGAAAAGTACAGCACATACGCGATGGCGTTCCTACTGAAGGAAGACGACTTTAGTTTAGCCGGATTCCCGGGAATCTTCGTCGTGTCCATCTCATTGACCATTGGATTGGTCTTGACGCTGCACTATATGCTTACGAGGACCAAGATGGGTATCGCCATGAGGGCGACAGCAGAAGACCCAGAGCTTGCATCTGTTCTTGGCATTAACATCAACAAGATACAGTTGTTCAGCTGGTTCCTAACCGGAGGACTCGCATGCCTAGCCGGCGCGATGATCCCCATGTGGTTCCAGAGCAATCCAGCGACCGGCGCCGCGATGATTACAAGCATCATGGCCGGTAGTCTGTTGGGTGGCTTTGACAGCATCTACGGAAGCGTTATCGGCGGCGTAATCGTCGGTATGTCCGAGATCATGCTTACAGTCTGGGGTCAGAAGTGGATCGGCGTATGGGTAGGTGAGTACAGACCCATGATCCCGATGATCTTCCTCGTCATTGTTCTAATGATTGAGCCAGACGGTCTTCAGGGAGCATATACAAAGTTCGTGGCCAGTGATATGGGAGAGAACATTCTCAAGTCCATTGGCGTGCTAAAGGAGTATGATTAAGATGCTACAAGACGTTGCACTAGGACTACTCACGAGTGGCGTGGCGGTTGAAGGAACTGCCAGGCTGATCGTTGCCATCGCCATGTATTTCGGTCTCTTCGTTATCGTTGCCATGGCCCTAAACTTCCAGTACGGAAACGCAGGCATCCCTAACATGGGCTGCGCCGTACAGGTCATCACCGGTGGCTTCACGGTAAGCGCCCTCACTATGAGGCTTATGTTTATCATGGTTGAAGGCGCTGGGGTTGAGCTACAGCCATGGGCTACTGACTATGACTGGACTTACAACAACCCAGCAAATGTCAGGCTCGTAAACGGTTTCATCGAGACGAATTCTACGTTCGGCTGGTCAATGCTGCTCTTTAGCATCGCGGCATCAATCGTACTTGGTGCTGTAGTCGGCTGGATCATCAGCCTCCCCGCCATCAGGCTCAGGGCAACCTACCTGATGATTGTACTTATCACAATGGCGGACGCTTCGCAGATCTTCGGTAGGAACATTCCATGGATCTCTGGTGGTACTCTCGGTGTGTTCATCCCGAACATATTCGAGTGGTATCCTGGTGACAGGACAGTACTCACGGCGGTCATCACCCTGTTTATTGGGCTCGTCAGTTTCTTCATATTTAGGACGATGCTGAACAGCCCATACGGCAGGCTAATGAGAGCCATACGTGATAACGAGACCACAGTCGGAAGCGTTGGAAAGAACGTAGTCGGCATCAGGAGAAACATCCTCATGTTCGCCAGCGGCGTAACAGCCCTGTCAGGAACACTGATTGCCTTCTACTTCAGCTACGTCGTGGAGGCGAACTACCAGCGAGCCTTCTGGACCTATTGGCCTTGGCTGATGCTCATCCTCGGAGGCCCCGGTAACAACGCCGGAACCTTCCTTGGCTGCGCACTCATCGTCGCTATGCGCCGCGTGTTCATCGTAAACAAATGGTTCTTGCAGGAGCTCTTCT
>JAUWLH010000226.1 GCA_030613835.1 Candidatus Bathyarchaeota archaeon
TTGACTCATCTTGCCCCGCGCGTGCTATCTGGTCATATTCCGAGCTTGTGTAGTTTTTCTTTTACGCGTGTATGGTCTACTTCATGAAGCGTGAAATACGTGTATGAGATTCATGTTTCATGAGAAGCGAATACTTACCCATGAAGAAAAAAAACCTACGATACGAGCACGGTAGGGGTGCTTGCTAGAGGTGGTAAGGTGCTTGATGACCTAGCTGGTATGAGGTACGTGGTAGCTGAGCTAGCTGAATGGATAGGATCCACCTCAGCTGAGCTAGCTCAAGGTGCTCAAGCTGGTGCTCAATTAGCTCAAGGTGCTGGTAAGGTACCTCAGGAGCTGGCTCGTAGCTTAGCTGGGGCTCAAGCAGGACCTGAAAGGCTTGCAGTTACCCAGAATGTACCTTCCCAAGGGCAGGTAGATCCTAGCTTACCAAGCTACCAAGCCAGCCAGCCAGCTAGCCAGCTAGCCAGCTACCTTAACAGCTGAGGAGGTAGCTCTGCTGAGCCGGCACCAGGTCACCTACCAGAACGGGAGATGGGTGCATACCGAGCTCACCGCAAAAGGGTACATCTCAACCTTCGTCAACCCAAGGGTTGATCTGAACAAGACCATAGGTGACTATGTGAGCTAGCTCGCGTTTCTCATGATTCATGAAAAACCAGAAGGGTTAATTTGTTTTGGCCTTCATTGATGTACAGGGTTTGATTCATGAATCATGCGTTCAACAGGCTAGATGATGGAAAGGCATCGCTCAGGATTCTCATTGAATTGTATAATGGGGCTGGAAAGGCTTCTCGTGGGCAGCTTGAGGCGGCTCTTGCTAAGAGCGGCGTGGGTAGGTCTGCGTTCTATAGCAGCCTAGGTGTTCTCTCTGAGTTGGGGTTAATCTATGAAGTGCGTAAGAGGGCTAGGGGTAAGAATTTGCTTTTTACCGAGTTGACTGAGAAAGGAGACAAAGTCGTTAAAGCAATCGATGAATTACATTCATTATTTGAACAAGAGTTTCCAGAATAAGAGCGCGCGCGTTTAGTAGATTATATAAATTAGGTTTTGATGTTCTGAAGTGCAATCGATCCTAGGGAACTGAGTTTAACCCTTAGCCTGCCTCGTTTATGTCTTTCAACCTCAACCAAACCAAGAGAAGCCAAACCTCGCTCATCTTCATATCCTATGAGGTATCGAGTATTACTTGATGGAGATTGAGAGAAAGTTTGTTCTCAGGGGTATTCCTGAAGGCGTGCATTTAGGGAGGGAGATCATCCAGGGCTATCTCAGGTTTGATCCCGAGGTCCGTTTGAGGAGAATAAAGGGGGGACACAAACTCACCATCAAGTCCCACGGGACTCTGACGAGGGACGAGACTGAGCTATCTATTCCGGTTTTTCTCTTCGACCTACTTTGGCCCCTTACGGGATCAAACGTGGTCAGGAAGACACGATATCTACTGGATTACAATGATCTGGTCCTAGAAGTCGATGTATATTCTGGGAAACACGAGGGCCTGATCACACTGGAGTGCGAGTTCCGGAGCACAGAGCAAGCAGAGCTATTCGAGTTACCGGAATGGATCGGCCCCGCGATTGATGTAACCGATGATCCCCGGTTCAAGAATAAGGAGTTAAGCAGGTCCCGGAAGACGCCTGATCTGTAGTTACTCGAGTAACTCGCTTATCTTCTCATATCTGCCACGGAACTCGACCAGTTGTTCCCTCTTTTTCTCCTCGGATAGGAACGATGTCCTGACACTGTTGAGGCTGATATCGAAAAGCTCCGCAACTGTGAAACCGTGAACCTCGTGGAGGGTCATGTACTCATTGTTCATGTCGGTGCCGAACATTGTTGGGTCATCGCTGTTGACGCTGATACTGATCCCCTGATCATAGTATTGTCTGACCGGGTGGCTCTTGATGTCCTTGCAGACCCCGGTCCTGACGTTACTCACCGGGCAAGTCTCCACCGTCACCCCTTTTTCCTTGAGCAGCTTGACTGCCTCAGGGCTATTTTGGGCCGTTAAACCGTGGCCAATCCTCTCAACCCCGAGGCACTCAATGGCATCGACGACGCTCTCCCATCCAAGTGCCTCACCTGCATGAGCCACTAATCGTAAACCCATCCCCCTAGCCCTGTCATAGACGGCCTTAAACTGAGCCGGTGGATAATCATACTCGCTACCCCCTATCTCTATCCCCACTATCCCCTCAGGGTGTTCCAGAATCTGGTCGAGGACCTCCATCTGGTAATCCGGGCCATAATCCCTGATCAGGTCCACGCGAGTGCTGCATGTTACAGCGAACTCCCGCTGCGCCCTGTCTATCCCCCTGTTGAGGGCGTCCATCATCAACGCAAAATCCATGCCCGCGGTTTTCATCCTCTGGGGGGCCGAGAAAATGATCTCCGAGTGCAACACGTTCTGGCTCGCCTGGTCCTCAAGTGTCTCGTACGCGATCCTCTCAAACATCGATTCCTTGGTGATGTAGGCCATGCATGTGCCGAAGACCTTCAGGAAGTGGGGAAAGTCGCTGAACTTGAAAAACTCCCTCACATCATCAACGGAATCCCATTGACTGTCAAGCCCACTCTCATCCGCCACCCACAGGAGGGTCTCTGGGCGGATGCTGCCTACGAGGTGTATGTGGTGCTCCGCCTTCGGGAGGCTGTTAATAATCGAGTACATTTATCCTGTTTTGATGGCTGGGATATTAAGTCTTGTTCAAGGCATACCCACCCCTTTGAGCCGTGAGCCCTTTAAACTAGCAATGCCTTTTTCCTCCATGGTACTGAGAATCGGTCACAGGGGAGCCGCGGGTCACGAGCCCGAGAATACGCTGCTATCACTGAACAAGGCCGTGGAGCTAGGATGCGACCTGACCGAGATCGATGTACACGTCTGTGCCTCTGGTGAGGTGGTCGTCATCCATGACGATATTGTTGGCAGGACGACGGACGGGACGGGACAGATATCAGAGTTGTCCCTTGATGAACTCAAGTCACTCGACGCCGGCAAGGGGGAGCGCATTCCCACGTTGAATGAAGTTCTTTCCAGCCTCAAAGGTCGGATATCCCTGAACATCGAGCTCAAGGGGCAGGGCACGCCGGAACCAGTATTTGTAGTCGTAGAGGGCTCGGGCTGGGCTCCGGATGAGCTCGTCTTCACGTCCTTTGACTGGGCCATGCTTGAGGAATACCGTGATCTGGACTCTGAGGCGAGGCTTGGCCCCTTGGCTCATGTCAACATATTCCGCGCTGCTAGGTTCGCGTCCAAGATCGACGCCTATTGTGTTAACCCC
>JAUWLH010000117.1 GCA_030613835.1 Candidatus Bathyarchaeota archaeon
TACCTGCTGGCAATCCAGAGTTTCCTCAAGGCACCCTTCTACCTCTTCGACGAGATAGATGCCCACCTCGACGACCTGAACGTCAGTAGGCTGGCCGAGGTACTCAAGGAGAACGCCACTGACAGCCAGTTCCTCATGATCAGCCTCAAGGATGTCATGGTTCACAACGCTGACCGCCTATACGGCGTATTCGCTCAGCATGGCAAGAGCAAGGTCCTGGCACTGCCCATGAAGGAGAAGATATCGGCTTGAGTAGGTCGAAGCAGAAGCCCTACTACCTGAGGCAGCCATGGGACATCCTATTCAGGGAGAGCAAGCTTAAGAAGGTCTCACCGTGGAACGTGAACTTGGTCCTGCTGCTCACCACTCTCCTTGAGGAGATGGACAAGGCCGGCATAGATTTCAGGCTCGCGGGAACCGCCATACAGAGTAGCGTCCACATCTACATGATGAAGGCTGAGCTCCTGCTCAAGATGGAGGAACTGCCCCAGCCATCGGAGGAAAGGGACGATGTGTACCTTCCCCCGGCGCTCCCCCTGCCTTTCAGGTTCGAGCACACAACCACCACGGTCAACGACCTCATCGAGGCCCTTGAGAGAGCCCTCATGGAGCGATCCGTGACGAGGAGGCCAAACCTACCCATACTTCCCATGCCGATTCCTGATTTCTTGGACGCGGAGCAGTACCTCCTGGAGATCGAGAGTAGGGCTGATAACCTTTTCGAGGAGATTCAGTGGAGGTTCGAGAGCAAGGGCGAGGTCAGGCTCACCGAGCTTGTCTACGGCCAAGAATGGCTTGAGGTGGTCCGAATTTTCATGATGCTCCTCTTCTTGGCCCAGAGGATGAAGATAGAGCTGGATCAGAGCGAGGAATCTTTTGAGATATTCATCACTTTGAAGGAGGAGAGCGAGCACCTTGACTGAGCTTTCCCCCCTCATGTCCAGACGCGTCAGGGGCCTAGAGGCCGCGCTTTACTCGGCGGGACGACCCCTTGCACTGGGGGAGATACGCCCCGTCCTGGGCACAAAATCGGACAGGGTGGCCGCCAAGGTAGTCCACGTCCTCCTCCACAAGTACAGACTCAGGGACTGCGCCCTCGAAGTGGTTATACTCGAAGACGGCAGGGTTGAGATGAAACTTAAGCCGTCATACGAGGAGATGGTGCAGCAGTTCAATAAGAAGCCCCTGCTGAAGATGGGGCCCTTGAAGACCCTGAGCTACATAGCTTTCCATCAGCCAGTGCTTCAGAAACTAGTCGTTGAGGCACGTGGCGGCCACATATACGGCCACCTGAGGCAGATGGAGGCAATGGGATTGATCAACCGGGAGCGAACCGAGGACCGGAGTTACATGATCACGACTACCTCGTTCTACGGGGACTACTTCGGGTTCAGCCATCATCCGGAGAGGAGCAAGATACAGCTAAAGCAGATATTCAAAGAACTTAAGATTACCAAACTGGAGAACGGGGATATCGAGAACCTGTTCGGTGGAAGGATCGATGGTCTTAACGATCTTGACGATATTGATGAGGGGTTTCTAGCAGACTCTGGGGATCGGCTCACCCATGGGCTTCCTCAGTATTCTAGTACCTCCGACAACGGTTCGCATTAGGACCATACCTTTCCGGTCCTCCCGGGCCTCCCCTATTATCTCAGCTGCTTTTCCGTACTTTGTAGCCTTGACTGCGGCAAGAATTTTCTCTGCCTTATCGGGCTCAACCACCATGATGGCGACGCCCTCGCATGTGACCTCCAGGGGGTCAAGCCCAAGCATGTCCGATGCAGCCCTGACGCTGGTCTTCACAGGAATCATGTCCGAGTCCAGCCAGATGCTCACTCCAGACTTCCCGGCGACCTCGTTAAGCGCCATGGCGAGTCCTCCCCTTGTACAGTCCTTCATGGCCCTCACATCGCCAGCGTCCATTGCTGCCTTGACGGTCTCATGAAGTGGGGCGCAATCGGAGACCAGCTGGGTCTCGAAACTGAGGCCCTCCCTTTTTGACATCAGCGAGATGCCGTGATCCCCCACCGTCCCAGTGACTATGACCTTGTCCCCCGGTCTTGCCTGACTGTCAAGAACCCTCTTTCCCCGGAGCACTCCAACACCGGTGGTGCTGATTATCATGCCGTCCAGGCTTCCCTTGGGCATCACCTTGAAGTCCCCCGCTATGATGGCGACCCCAGCCTCCTTCGCGGCCTCGTTCATAGAGGAAACGATCCTCTTCAGGTCGTCCATCGGGAACCCCTCCTCTACTATGATACTGTCTAGTATAGCCACAGGCTCAGCGCCCATTACCGCAGTGTCATTCACCGCTCCACATATAGCGAGCTTACCCAGATCGCCGCCTGGGAAGAATATCGGGTCAACAGTGTGGCCATCTATTGAGAGGATGACCTCGTACTCACCTATTCGAATGGACGCCCCGTCATCAAGCGCGTCAAGCGCGATGCCGTCCCTTGCCTGCCTCTTCTCAAAAAGTTTTAGGAATAACTCGTGAATTAGTGTGTCCTCGGTGGAGCCACCTGCCCCATGGCTGAGCTTGACGACTTCATCCTTCATGGCGTTTCTAAGGTAAAGCCTATGGTCATGCATGATATATGTTGTTGAAAAAAGTGGGTGTTAGCCCCAACTAGTCAAATGTACTAGGCGTCCTCGCTTATCTTGAAGGGCCCTCTCCTATACAATGACGCTGCTGATGCTATACCTGGTCATAAGCCGGTCTGCTGACTCTATTGTCTGATCCAGGTCTATCGTCATGACGTTTAAGCTCCTGATTTCCTTTACAGTGGACCACATAGAATTACAAATCCATTGACGTTTTTTCGTTAAAAATCGGTAAAGGAATTATGGAGCTGAGGTTAGTTAATTTGTTCCCTTTCCCTCCGCTGGGAAATAGTTTTTATATGCCCTCTTGGTCTAAAGGCTAGAACGAGGAATAACACTTTGGCATGGCATGATAGGCTAACGAAGCGGAAAAAGACGGGTGGCAAGAAGCGGGCATACAGGACCAAGCGCATCTACGAGCATGGATCTCAGCCAGTGGAAACACTGCAAGGCGAGGCTAAGAGGAAAACAGTTCCCGGAATCTCCAGCACAAAGAAAGTCAAGCTAGTAAAGGCAGATCATGTCAACGTCTCGAACCCTGAGACTGGTAAAACTGAGCGTCTTGAGATCCTCGATGTCGTGAGCAATCCAGCCAACGCTGACTATAACAGGCGCGGCGTCATCACCAAGGGAACCATTGTGAGGACCGAGAAGGGTCTTGCAAAGATAGTGTCCCGCCCTGGCCAGGAAGGCTCCCTCAGCGCGATAGTCGTCGAGGAGTAAACATTTTTAGCCGTATCAACGGCACACATTTCTAGTTGTGATATCAATGAGGGGAAAAGGAAAAATCAGGATCTGGCCTGCCTATTTCGATATTAGGTACAGCAGGGGTGAGGGAAGGCGCATCCCCCGTAACAGGGCCGTCCGTGACCCGAAGCTTGAGGACCTTGAGAAGGTATCACACAAACTGGGCTTGAACCCAATCATACAGCCAGAGAAACGCTTCTGCAGGCAGCCTTGGAAGCGCAGCGGCGTCGTGCTCGTCGACAAGAAGGGCTCAAAGACAGAGATTATCAACAAGATAGCAGGTTCACTGAGGGGATAGAATGGAAAAAACAGTCATCGGCAGGGGCATGCACCTCTCAAAGGGTAACGGAAACCTAATCGTGTTACTTGAATCCGAGACCAGGATAGGGATGGACATCGCGGACAAGGAAGGCAGGCCCATGGGCAAGGTCTTCGATGTATTCGGTCCAATCGGCGCCCCGTACGCGTCAATCAGGCTCATCGAGGGCTACCCTATGGGGAACCCGAGCGGTAAGCTAATCTTCAAGGGCGAGAGACCCAAGAGGCAGTACGATAAGAGGCGCAATAGGCGGGACCGCAAGAGGCGGACGCGTCACTCCAGATAGTTCTTGACCGCCACAACTTTACCATTTCTCATGTAAACCCTTGGGATCCTGCGCGTTATCTGGCATGTCACCTCGTGGGTGATAGTGTCCAGTAACCCTGCCATTTCCTCGCCGTCAGGAGCGGCCCCTCCGGGTAATCCAATCAACGTGACCTCATCACCCATTCTCGCTTCAGATACGCCGGTGACATCGATCATGCACTGGCCCATGCAGACCCTCCCCACGATGGGTGCCCTCACCCCGCGTATGCCCACGTATCCCCTATTAGTCAACGCCCTCTTGTAACCATCAGCGTAACCCACTGGGATCGTGGCGATGACGCTCTCCCTCTCGGTCTTATAGGTCAGCCCGTAGCTCAGCCCTGTCCCCGCCGGCACATGCTTCAGGTGGCTAATTCTAGCCTTCAGGGTCATGGCCTGCCTCAGCTCTATCCTTCCTTTATCCACGTGGGACGAGGGATAGTACCCGTACAGGATAATACCTGGCCTGACCATGTTGAGGCTGTACTCGGGGAGGTCGATGATGCCTGCGCTGTTGTTGATGTGCTTGATGGGGACCTCGACGTGCTCCTCGATAGCCTTGACCACCCTCCTGTACTTCTCATACTGTCCGTGGGAGTACCCCTTGTCGGCCTCATCTGAGACGGCGAAGTGGGTGAAGACCCCCTCCAAGAACAAACCCTTAGTCTGGGCCGCACCGACTATCGCCTCAACCGATTCCTTTGAGGGCTGGAAGCCAAGCCGCCCCATCCCCGTGTCAATCTTGGCGTGGAAGACGGCCTCCTTGCCGGTTGCTTTCGCGGCCTCAGCCAGTTTCTGTACCTGGGACTCGTGGTAGATTGTGACGGACACGTCCTCGTTGATGGTCCTCTCGTACAGGTAACGGGGCGTGTACCCGAGGCAGAGAATGGGCTCGTCGATGCCCATGGCCCTGAGCTGGAAGCCTTCGTCTGGCATGGCCACCGCCAGCCTGTCCGCCCCGTTCCTTAGAAACGTCCTGGCGCTCATCTCCGCGCCGTGGCCGTACCCGTTGGCCTTCACTGCTGCCATGAGCATGGTTGATGACGGGACTATCCTCCTGGTCTCCCTCATGTTGTGAGCCAGGCTGTCGAGGCTCACCTCCGCCCAAACCGGGCAGGTGCCTATGGACTCGGGAATCATGAAAGATACTCGGCCCAATCCCGTAAAAAACCTAGTACTGCCCAAAACTACTATCTGAAAAAATTTGACGAGCCGTACCCACAGGTAACGAGAGGAGGTGCGGGGGGAGGGATTCGAACCCTACCGCCAGTGGTGATATCACTATCTTCATTTATTACAATCAAATATTTTATCCTCATTTCACCATAACTCTTAGTTATAGCTTCCTTTGAGTTTCTAGCTATTATATTAAGCATCCTCGAGCTCTCAGCCTCGATAATCTACTAGGCGAGTATACTTCAAAACGCTTACAAGACAAGAGAACTACAACTAAGAGC
>JAUWLH010000060.1 GCA_030613835.1 Candidatus Bathyarchaeota archaeon
ATGTTCGGGAAGATCTACTCCGAGGCATTCAGCTACTTCGTTTACTACAAGATGCACTCCAAGGAGACCATCAGTCTCACTGAGATGGAGGAGTTCGAGAAACTTATCGACAGAAGGGCCCACGAGATCAAGGGCAAGATATTACACCTGACAGCGCGTTAAGAAAAAAGGGAGATCAGGGAAAAGGTGAAGGAAAACCTAATCCACGGGTACAACTTTTCTATTGGAAATCCCCGTTTACTCGTTTTAAGGTGATTGATGTCTTGTTACCTATACACAGCATCAGAAACGGTTTTAAGAGACAGTGCAGCTTTACCCGTTCGGCGGGTGAGTGGGACCTCCTACCCGTTCCGCCTTACAAATCCCGTGGAAAGGAGGAGAGTAATATGAAGACAAAGGATCTATCATTAATCACAGTTTATGCGGCGCTTTACGCCGCGATGGTTGTAGTTTTTTCACCGATATCGTTTGCGGCGCTCCAGTTCAGGGTCGCAGGGGTACTCAGACCCGGCATAGCCAGGAAGAGGGAGCTTGCAATAGCTTACGCGGTTGGAACTGTGGTGGCTAACGTTTTCAGCCCGTTCGCGGGCATTTACGAGCTGCTGTTCATGCCGTTCATGAGCCTCATAGCAGGACTCGTTGGGTACGAGGTGGCGAAGCGGTTCAACGCAAACTATTACGTATGTGGGGCAGTTATAGCCATAATCATCCCCCTCAGCGTGTCGTGGATGCTGGGGCAGTTGTTTAACCTACCATACGCCGTAACGTTGCCTGGGCTGCTCATCAGTGAACAGGTAATCAACGCCCTTGGAGCGACGGTGTTCAAGCTAATAGAGTCTAGGTACAGGTGGTGGGAGTAACGGAGAAAGCGGTAATCATATTGAGCGGCGGACCGGACTCGGTTACGGTCGCTTACTGGGCGAAAGAGCAGGGGTATGATGTATCAGCTATCACGTTCAATTACGGTCAGAAAGCCCAGATAGAGATCAAGAGGGCGAGGGAGATCGCGGAGGGACTTGGGATAGAACACCAGGTGGTTGACCTGAGTAATTTATCCCAGATTTACCAGGGAGTGACAAGCCTCGTTGACAAAGGCCTGGATGTATCAAGCGAGTTCACCGAACCCATCATCGTCCCGTTCAGGAACGGCGTGTTCATGGCGGTCACGGTGGCTTTCGCTGATGGAGTAGGCGCCAACCACATCTATTACGGCGCCCACAGCAGCGACGAGCCCTTCTACCCTGACTGCCGCAGGGAGTTCTACGAGGCATTCCAGAAGGCGGCGAGGCTAGGCACTGAGAGGGAGATATTCATCAGCAGTCCCTACAGCGACATAAAGAAATCAGAGGTGCTCGCTGAGGCCGTGAGGCTTGGGGTCCCCCTAGACGTGACCTGGAGCTGTTACCTCAACGGGGCCGTTCACTGCGGCGTCTGCGAGTCCTGTAATAACAGGAAGAACGCCTTCATAGAAGCTGGGATAGAGGATCCGACCAAGTACGAGAACTAGCCTATCATGACCCTTATCAACTCGTGTGGAAGATAGAGCCTGATGAACGTCAAGATAGTCAAGGTCATGGCAAGGTTCGGGACCTTTAGCTCGATCCTGGGCGCGTTTATGATTGGCATCACTATCATGATGACGGAGAACTGGAGCTTCAGCCAGAATACGTTTGGTGAACTGGGGGTCATGGGCGCTGGAGCAGCCGTGCTATACAACAGCGGTCTCCTCATGGCTGGTGCCCTTGCCATGATACTAGCAGCTGCGTTCTTCGAGTTCACAAAGGGTGATATTATAGGGCAGGCTGGAAGCGCCGTTTTCCTGGCATTCTCTCTATCAGTTTGTTTGCTAGGGGTTTCAATCCTAGAGCTAGGCGACTGGACGAAACACGTCTCACCTGCCATCTACGTGATGATCCCGCTGAGCGCCGCGCTTCTGGGCTATACCTTCTATAAGAAGGGACTAAAGCTCCACGCGGGACTCGGGATCCTTGCAGCAGCCATAGGTGCGGCCATATGGGTGATGGGCGGACCAATGAACGCCTTGAATCAAACAATTGCACTGGTGCCTTTCAGCGCCTGGCAGATCTGTGTCGGCTTATACATGTACAGGCTTGAGGATTCCGATGAGTGGGATTAACGGGAGCCGAAAAGCTTCCTTGTGAGCCTGCTGGCTATTGTCTTGGTGTCGGTTATCTCCATCCTCTCTGGCTCTGATGACTGCCCCATCGCGCATTTTCCGCAGGCAGCGCATCCCAACGCGGTGGTCTTCAACCCCAACTTGGCTCTCGGTTCAGGAGTCATGGACTGAGTAGGCTTGCAATGGGAGCAGAATACGATGAGACCGTTGATCCTGTTGATCTTGGTGTACCTGACGGCCTCGCTCATGCTGGGGAAGCTGAACCAGCCCCCCTCATCTCCCATCTCGGACATGCCCTTGGACGGGGTGTTCTCGGGGACGGATTGGATGCAATCATCCCTGTGAACCGTGTTTCTACCCGACTTTAGATCAACGTCTAGCCAGAACATTGAGTTTAACGTGTAAAGATGGTATAAAAACTTGAAGGATTAGGGGTAGACCCTGCGCATGTCCCTAGGGAACGGCACGGTGTCCCTGATGTGGTCGAGCTTGAGCATCCACATTAGGACACGTTCAACGCCCAGACCGAAGCCGCTGTGTGGGACTGTACCCCACTTACGCAGGTCCATGTACCATGCGTAGTTGGCTGGGTCAAGGCCATCGTCGAGGGTCCTCTGGTAGAGCTGCTCATAGTTGTGCACTCTCTGGCCGCCTCCAATAATCTCTCCATAACCCTCAGGCGCAAGGAGATCAGCGCTGAGCGTGACCTCTGGCCTCTTTGGGTCTGGCATGTGGTAGAAGGGCTTGATGCCACTCGGGTATCCAACGACCCAGAAGGGCGTCTCGAACTCCTCTGTCAATGGGCCCTCCTGTTGCCACCCGAAGTCGTCGCCCCAGAACATGTCGACGCCCTTGCCTTGGGCTATCTCCACTGCCTCATCGTAAGTGATCTTGGGGAAAGGCGCCTTGAGTGATGCAAGGTATTCTGGGTCCCTGCCTATATCTCTCACCTTCTCAGGTACGACCTCCGCCAACGTGTTGGCGATGTGGCAAACTAGCTTGTCGCCGGTATCCTGGATATCACTTAGTGTGCTCCAGGGCTCCTCAAGCTCCATGTGGAGGAACTCCGAGAGATGTCTCCTGGTCCTCGACGGCTCCGCTCGGAAGCTGGGGGCGATCGTATAGATATTACCAAGGCTGCTGATGAGGGCCTCGGCGTAGAGCTGCCAGCTCTGGCTCAGGAATACCCCCTCGCGCTCAAAGTAATCGACGCTGAACAGAGTTGAGCCTCCCTCGACCGAGGCGGTCATGAACATGGGGGTCTGGACCTCTGTGTACCCGTGATCCCTGAAGTAGTCACGGGACGCTTCCAGGAACTTTGCCCTGATCTGGAAGATGTTCTGTAGCTTGGGCTCCCTAATGTACAGGTGCCTGTTGTCCATAAGGAACTCGATGCCCTGCTCCTTTTTGACTATCGGGTAGTCCAGGTGTGACACGTAGACGTTGCCGATACCGTGACGTGGACTTCCCAGCCACCCGGTGCACGGCTGTCCTCCTTGACGCTGCCCATGAGCTCGATGGTGGTTTCAAGGGGGTACTTTTCGACCTTCCCGAATGTCTCCTTGCCTACGTTACGCTTGTTCAGTGTGCACTGGATTACCCCTGAGCCGTCCCTCAGCTTCAGGAACTGGATGCCCCCGCTTGATCTGCTGGTGTATATCCAGCCTCGGATCTTGACATCCGCCCCGTCCTCGAACTTTCCTTTCAGAATATCGGCTGATTTTACGAATCCGGTCATGTTGTCTCATTCATCTTCTCCATGATTAAAGACGTTTATGGCGCGAGGGACAGACTTGGCATAACTTATCTGATACATCTAAGCCTTTTTTCAAGACGTTAAAGAGAATTACAGGCGGGTGAAAAAGGGCTTAGAGGAGAGGCATCGTCTTGATGATGCCCTTCAGGAGCTCCCAAAGGACGCTCACACCGCCCACTTCCACGTACTCGGAGGGGCTATGTGGGCTCTTGATGGTGGGCCCCACGCTGACGATATCCATGCCCGGCTTCAGCCCAGCTATCACGCCGCACTCAAGGCCACCGTGGATACCAGTTACCTTTGGGCTCTTATTCAGGACGACCATGTAGGACTCCTTCACGATCTTCAGAAGTGGGGAATCCCTGTCGGACTTCCATCCAGTTCCCCCGTCCCTCTGCTCGGTCTTGACCTTCATCCTCTCACCCAGTTCGTACAGGATCCTCTGGTTGTCGTAGAAGTCCTTGTAGTCAGATGTTCGTGAGTAGACACTGACTGTGAACTGGTTCCTCTCGGTCTTCACGATGCCGTTGTTGTTGCTTGTCTGGACTAGTCCATCAAAGTCTGGGCTCCAAGACTTGGGGCCGAACGGTATCTTTGACACCAGCTTGATCATCTTCTCGGTCTCGTGGATGGGCGCAGTGGGCTTGGGCGAAACCTGAATTATCTTAATGCTCAGGTCCTTCTCATCAGACCTGTTGATTCCCTTTCCCCATGCCTTCAGGAGATCAATTGCCTTGTCGACGTTCTCGCTAGACACCAGGACCTCCGCGAAGGCGTTTCTGGGTATAGCGTTGCCCCGTGTTCCCCCCTGGAACACGATGAGCCTGATAGGGTACTCACTGTGGAGCCTGACAAGCCCCTCCGCGAGGAGCTTGTTGGCGTTATACCGGGGCAAGTGAATATCAACGCCCGAGTGACCGCCCAAGAGGCCCCCCACCTCGACCCGCAACGCGGTCCTGCCAGACCTATCTTTTGATCGGTAGGGGATGGTGTATGTTGTGCCTCCTCCACCGGCACTGCTAATGATAATAACGCCGGTCTCCTCGCTGTCGAGGTTGATCATGTACTTGGACTCGAAGAAATCCCCCTTGAGGTTGCGGACACCTGTGAATCCTGCTTCCTCATCGACTGTGAACAAAGCCTCGATCTTCCCATTGCCCGTTAGAGTCTCGTCCACCAGTAACGCCATGGCTAGTGCCATCCCGATCCCGTTATCCGCTCCCAGGGAGGTCTGATGGGCATGTACCCTATTCCCAGACACAACGAGGGGTATGGGGTCATTCTTGAAACTGTGATTACTCTTGGGGGTCTTCTCGCACACCATGTCCTGATGGGCCTGCAGAAGGAGCGAGGGAACACTCGATAACGCTGCAGTCCTCGTCAGTAGAACATTACCCACCTTGTCCTTCTTGAACCCGATACCGTTCTCGTTGGCCCAGCTCTCAATCCAGCTCTGCAACCTAGCCTCGTTCTTGCTGCACCGTGGTATCCTGCTTATCTCCTCGAAAATGTCCCAGACCGGCTGGGGCTCCAGTCCTTCAAGTATATCTACCATGGGTAGAATGTGTTCGTGCGGAGATATAATCCGAATGGTCTGAACGTAAAATTAAAAGAGAGAATAAAAAGTCGAGAAAGAGGGATACTTTCCTTACCACGCAATGGCGCAGCCATCTGCCCTCGGGTCGCTTCCGCCCGTGAGGACGCCCGTCTCTGGGTTCCTGTGGATAATCTGTCCCCTGCCGAAGTATCCGCGTCTCCAACCCGAGCATGGGACCACCTCGTGACCCATTCCCGTGAGCTCGCTCATTACCTTGACGCTGATCTCGTCCTCGATGTGGACCTTGCCGCCGCTCTGACCGTCCAGTATGCAGAACCTGCTAGCGTCGAGTGCCTCTTGCGGGTTCATGCCATAGTCGATCATGTTAACGATGACCTGAGTATGCCCTTGGGGCTGCATGAAGCCGCCCATGACTCCAAAGGGGGCGTAAAGATCACCGTCCATGGTAGCCATTCCCGGGATGATGGTGTGGTACGGCCTCTTGTTGGGCTCAAGCCTGTTTGGATGATCTGGGTCTAGGCTGAACCCGTATCCCCTGTTCTGTAATGTGAAGCCGCATTCCTTGGGGATGATACCTGTCCCAAAGCCAGCGTAGTTGCTGATAATGAAGCTGCACGCGTTTCCCATGCCATCAACGACACAGAAGTAAACCGTGTCCGAGCCATCCACAGGTGAGCCTCTCAGAACATCAACAGTCGCCCTTTCCGGGTCAAGAAGGGCGTGTCTCTTGGCGGCGTAACCCTTGCTGATCATCTCTTGGATAGGGACTTGAGTCACGTCAGGGTCGGCGACGTACCACCGCGTATCAGCGAAGGCGATCCTCATGGCCTCGATGAGTGTGTGCAGGTGTCTTGTCGAGCCATGCGGAAAGTCACTGAAATCGTACTCCTCTATGATGTTCAGTGCCATCAACGCAGCGATTCCTTGTCCATTGGGCGGAATCTCCCACACATCAAGTCCCTTGTAATTGGTGGTGATGGGCTCGGGGAAGGTACTGTAATGTGCCTTGAGGTCATCAACGGTCATCACGCCGCCCATGGGCTCAAGAACCTTGATGATCTCCTCGGCTATCCTTCCCTCGTAGAATCCTGCCTTGCCGTGCTCTGCTACGGTCCTGAATGTATTGGCGAGGTTCACGTTTTTCATTATCTCTCCTGCTACGGGTGCCCTTCCGTCGATGAGCAATTCGTTGAAGTGGGGACCATTCTTGAGCTTGGATATACCAAAGTTCCATGAACGGGCTGTGATTGGGCTAACGGGGAATCCCTCCTCACCAAGCTTGATTGCCGGTGAGAGGACCTCATACATAGCCATTGAACCGTATTTCTCAATAGTATCAAACCATCCCGCTGCGGCCCCCGGTACAGTGACGGTGTGGGGGCTGGATGGCGGGAGCTTCCCGGTGATCCCTTGAGCTGCGATGTATTCTAGGTTTAGGGCTGATGGCGCCCTACCGCTTGCGTTGAGCCCACTGACATTCTTGGTCTTGGCGTCGAAGTATAGGCAGAAGGCGTCACCGCCAATGCCCGTACTGCACGGTTCCGTCATGTTGAGGGCGGCCGCGACTGCTACCGCTGCATCAGCGGCGTTCCCTCCCTGCTTGAGTATCTCGATACCCGCCATTGACGCAAGAGGTTGGCTGCTCGCAACCATCCCGTGGATCCCGTAGACGGGGGATCGGCGTGAGTTGAAGTTCATAAGGTTTCATCTACGATGATTGGACATAAGATTAACGATAAAATATAGGCAACAAAGAGAACCAAAGCAGGTGCAGGTAATATATTCAGTAATTTTAGTCCTTCATCACTAATTATACAATATATTCATATCCTGATTTTCGCTGCAATTGATCGAAGAGCATGTCAGGCGACGATCTACTTAAGAAGGTTCTCAAGGACAACGGAGACCACATCAGTAAACTGCTGAACGCGGTAGCCAATGAGCACGAGTTCTGGTAACATCAATTCTAATCGACGGAACAGCAGATTTCAGTAAACTCCAGGAGGCAACCGGCCTCAGCAAGACTGCGCTTTCGCACCATCTGGGGATTCTCACTGAATCAGGCATAATCACAAACCCATCAAGGGGCAGGTATGAGCTATCAGTAGATGGGAGGGCACTGCTGTCCGCCATCGGTGACACGTACATGGGAACGGTGTGGAGGAAGGAGGAGGAGTCCAGACGTCGGGTTGAGCTTTTCAGTAACGCTTACAGAAGGAGGAAAACAGGATTGGAAGTTAGTATAGTCGAGTTAAAGCCCATGAGGGTAGTGAGTTTCAGGGCCATAAGTGAGTCACCGGAGCACGATGCCGCCAGTATGCTTGCGTTGTGGGTCCAAGGAAAAGGATATCTGGATGACCTGGATACACACCCGATATTCGGATTCAATAACCCTAGCCCAATTAAGGGAAAGAAGGAGTACGGATACGAGTTCTGGATAAAGGTACACGATGGCTTCGAGGAAAAGGGAACGGTAATCAAGGACATAACTGGTGGACGCTACGCAGTAACGCTCAGCGAGAGCCTCAGTATCATAGGTGAGAGGTGGATGCAGCTAGTCCAGTGGGTCAAGGACAATGGGTACGAGTTTAGGGACGCACGGTGCCTCGAAAAGACCCACGATTTCAGCGCCCCGGAC
>JAUWLH010000053.1 GCA_030613835.1 Candidatus Bathyarchaeota archaeon
AGCGAGGTAGTAGCCGAGATCGCCGAGATCGTCAAGGGCCCCATCAGCGTCGAGGCCGTAAGCGAGACAGCAGAGGAGCTCATCGAGGAGTCAAAAAAGCTTGCCGAGTACGGCGAGCATATTGTGGTCAAGATACCAATGACGGAGGCTGGCCTCAAGGCCACCAAGGAACTGTCAAAGTTGGGGATCAAGACCAACGTGACCCTCGTCTTCAGTGCATCACAGGCTCTGTTGGCAGCCAAGGCGGGTGCTACCTATGTTAGTATCTTCGTTGGCAGGCTGGACGACAAGGGACACGAGGGAATGGATGTCGTCTGGGAGACCAGCCAGATCTTCCAGAACTACGATATACCCAGCAAGATTATCACGGCGAGCATCAGGCACCCCAGGCATGTCATCGAGGCGGCCAAGGCTGGCTCACATGTGGCAACGGTGCCCCCCGCGATATTGGACAAGATGACTGCCCACCCCCTGACGGACGATGGTCTGGCAAGGTTCGCGGCAGCCTGGGCAAAGGTCAAGGCCTAGCAAATCTCTTTATCTGGGGCTTCCCCCTCTGTTTTGAAACGTATTGAGGAAAAACTGGGTTCCACTCACGCTTATCATTATTACCGGGCTGCTTATGCCTCTCGTTTGTGCTGCTGACTCTACGACTTATATCTACAAACTAGACTACACGTTCGAGAACAGGGGGGGTGAGGACTTCCCTCTTGAGCAGGAGGATTACACTCTCCCCCTCTTCCTCAATAACTCGTGGCAGACAGTCACAATCCTAAACATATCCCAAGGATACACGAGGACCGTTATCGACATCGACGGGAACATGGGGGTCATCATGGACGTCGACGAGACCCTTCCCCCCGGTGAGACGTTGTCATTCAGCATAGAGTACCAGATAGAGTCCTCCTCACAGGAAAGACCCTCCTTCAGCATGGATGAGGCCGATGGGTTAAGCGCAATCCCCCTAGGCTTGGTCTCCAAGTACACAGGCCACACCGAGAGCTTCACTGTTGACGACCCCAAGATAATCGATGTAGCCCAGAGGGCATCAAAAGGGGATGAGACGGTTCTCGGCACCGTGGCAAACCTACTTGACTACGTCACCCAGAACACCACATACTGCAACTTTGAGACCCCCAGGTATCCCCTCGACACCCTCAGTGATAACCTTGGAGACTGCGACGACCAGTCAATTCTGTTAATATCAATGGCCAGGAGCCTGGGGATACCAGCGTACCTCAAGGTGGGCATTATCATCCACCCCAACATTGTTGACTCATCCACCTCGTGGGATGGGCACCTTGAGAACGACGCTGACGGCATCGGGTGGCACGGCTGGGTCATGATCTACATCCCGCCATGGGGTTGGGTCCCCGTCGACCTAACCCTGGTGGAGGAGGACTCTGGGCTTGAATACATCATCAACGCCCCCGAGTACGACTCAAACATCATCGAGGCACTGAACGTATCCAAACAGGCATACATTGGGGACACTATAGCCACACGGAAGCGGATAATCGCCAGCGACCTCCACGTAACAATAATCGATGAGGCCAGTGAGGTCTACAGCAACGGACTGGGAACCGAGACATACCTGATGCTCGTAATTGGCGCGGCCCTTGCAGGCGCAATCTTCATGATGTTCAGGGCGTCAGGCCGCGATCAGTGAGCGTAGACCGACCTCAGCTTCTCTGGAACCGCTTCTGGCACACACTTTCTCAGGTTCCTGAGGGCCCTCGCCTGCTCGCTGCCCTTGACAATTGATGACCGTATACCTATCCTGAGCACCTCAACGGCCTCGTCCATGCTCCTCCTGTCCACTGGGTATGGTACGCCGTCCTTCCCGCCGAACGCGAAGTTGAACTTCACGGGATCCCTCCAGCTGGCTCTGTTGCCGTAGACCAGCTCTGCCACGAGGGCTAGTCCCCTCACCGTTCCAGGGCCGATCCCCCTCATGCTCACCAGCTCCTCGTAGGTCTTGGGCTGGAACTCGTAAGCCGCCCTGACCGCATCCCAGTTCACCGACCTGGGCATCTCAAGGACAGTGCTTTGGGCCCCCGTCCAGGTGTCCATCCTAGACTGGTTGACGGGAACCGGCTTCCCCATCTGCCTCCTCAGCTTCAAGGGGTTGTCCCTGACAAGGTCGACACAGGTCTTCTGGCTCTCCGCGCTCTCGTTGTGGGTCATGTTGAGGGCCTTGTCCAGTCTCGATGAGCAGAGTATGTCCTGCTGAGGGTCCCTTGTGAACTGTTTGTGATCAAGCCCCCAGTGGTAGCGTCTGGCGTTTGCCTTCTCTTCGTTGATTCCCTGCTGGATCACGATCCAGTCGGCGTCCTCGGTGAACATGAAGCAGTGGTGGTAGAGCCTATAGCTGTCCTGGATGAGGCTGTTATCCGTTTTGGCGCTCATCCTGCTGGCGTAGACCATGCCCTCGGTCTTGTATCCGCTGATGTTGAAGATCTGGCTCATCTCCCTGATCTCCTTTGGCGTCTTGAGACTGGTCCGACCTTTACCGCCGCAAACAGAAACCCCAAGGTTGGGCCTGTCCATGGCAACCTTGAGGGCACCGCAGGTGACCGTAGTTGATCCGCTACTGTGCCAGTCGTACCCCAGGACGCAACTGAGTGATTGAAAAAACCATGGGTCACTCAGGCGCTCAAGCAGCCCCAGCGGACCGAACTCGTCCAGTATGATATCCACTATACACTCGCTGAGGCTCACCATGCGGCTGAACAGCCATCTGGAAGCCTTGCCCCCGTGAAGGGGTATCATGGCTGAACCTGTGTGACCCATACGGTTGCTGTCTGACTACACATTAAAACGGTTGGCTAGCTTGATGAACCGGGGAGAAAGGTAAAACTGGTCACCCTATCAGGTGCCCGTACCTGTCCACTTCCTGTTTCCTGACGCGAGTGCTGGTGATAGGCTTGCCGTCGTCAGCCAGGACCATGGTAATGACGAAGATGAGTAGCGGCTTCTTTCCCCTCTCCACCCTCAACTTGTTTATTGCCTCTGCACCCACCTCGGTCTCCTCGCTTACAACTATGCCTTCCAGGTCATCGTTGTCGATTGTCGGACCGAAGGGGTCGTCAAGCGGTACAATCTCAGTCCTCTCCAGAAAACCCCTCTCCGCGAGGAACTCTTTGACATCTCTGAGTCTGCTCTCATAGCTCGCGACATCGTGCTTCTTTTTCATTGAGGCAACGAACTCGTCCGATGTGATGCCGACGATGGCCCTTTCGCCGGCGTTGAAGGTCTCCTCAAGCAGGAACCAGTGGCCCTTGTGCATGACATCGAATGTCCCGCCTACTGAAATCAAGCTCAGCCTGTTCTCGTCCACGGTTCCCGCCTCGAACGCTGTATCGAACTGTTGATGACAAATAAGTTTTACCTCAGCTCGGGAAAAGAAAATGGGGGATGTTAGCCCGCGACGAAGCACGTCATCGTTGATCTGATTCCCTCAATCTGCCGTATGTTGTCAATGACGATGTTCTGGAGTTCAGCGGAGTCAACGGCCTCGATCATAACATAGGCATCGTATGGACCGTAGAGGAAGTGTGATTCAATGACGCCGTCAGTCTTCCGGATGTCCTCGATAACCTCAGAGCCGGCGTCAGGCTCAAGGGTCAGCAGGACCAGTGCCTTGTCCATTTCGACCAGTTAACCATCAACATGCGCCGAATATATGCATGACCTGACTCGAAATCATTAAATCCCATGTTTCCTCACACCTAGACAACCCGAGGAAAACCAAATGGCCTCAGAATTTTCAAGTCGTATTTCGGGGTTCTACAAGAAACCCGTTGATGAACGTATAAAGATCGTCGCCGAAAAAGTCGGGCTGTCCAAGGATGAGATAGCCATACTGAAATCAAGCGGCGGTCTATCCATGGAGGCAGCCGACAGGATGACGGAGAACGTTATCGGTAGCATCGCTTACCCCTTTAGCGTAGCAGTAAACTTCAGGGTCAACGACAAGGACTACCTGGTCCCCATGGCTGGAGAGGAGCCCAGTGTCGTGGCCGCGGCGAGCAACATGGCCCGCCTAATGAGGGCAGGCGCAGGCTTAGTAGCCACAACGACCGACCCCATCATGATCGGACAGATCCAGATCCTTGAGATCCCAGACATGGAAAAGGCGATCAAAGCAGTCGAGGAGAGCAAGGACAAGCTACTCGCGGCAGCAAACGAGCTAGACCCCGTGCTAGTAAAGTTCGGGGGAGGAGCCAGAGACATTGAACTCAGGCCCCTAGAGACAGAGATCGGCCCCATGCTCATCGTCCACCTGCTGGTAGACTGCAGGGACGCAATGGGCGCAAACGCCGTCAACACCATGGCGGAGAGCCTGGCTCCAACCATCGGGAAACTCACAGGAGGCAGGCCACTACTGAGAATCATCAGCAACCTAGCCGACAAGCGGCTGGTCACGGTAAAGTGCGTCGTTAAAGCAGATGACATCGGCGGTACCGAAGCCGTAGACAACATCATCGCAGCCTGGGCATTCGCAGAGGCCGACCCGTACAGGGCATCAACCCACAACAAGGGTATCATGAACGGGATCGCGGCCGTCGCGTTAGCATTCGCACAGGACCACAGGGCCATCGAGGCCGGAGCCCACGCGTACGCGGTCAAAGACGGACGTTACAAGAGCATGAGTAGATGGGGAAAGGACACCGAGGGAAACCTAACAGGAGAGATGACCCTTCCCATGGCAGTCGGTCTCGTAGGCGGGGCGACAAGGACCCACCCCATGGCACAAGTAGCACGCAAGATCCTAGGCGTCAACATGGCGGTTGACCTTGCCCAAGTGATGTGCGCCGTCGGCCTAGCCCAGAATCTGGGGGCGCTCAGGGCGCTGACACAGGAGGGAATCCAGCAGGGCCACATGAGGCTCCACGCGAGGAACCTCGTCGTCATGGCAGGAGCATCCGGCGACATGATCAACGCGGCTGTAAAGGCGCTCATCGAGTCAGGCGAGATCAGGTTCCCCAAGGCACAAGAGATCGTCAAAAAACTCCAGGGTTAAGGACATTTTGACAATCCAGATCGACGACGCCGGCACCGGCGACATACTCTACGGAACTGTCATAGGGGCATACCGTCCAGAGGACGACCATTTTATATACGACTTAATAGCCGTCAAGCACTTCCAGATGCCACTCTACAAGGACAAGACCCATCTGGATGAAGCGAAACGGATAGCCGTAGAGCTGGTCGAACGTCTCGATCTCAGGGAGGACGAGAAGATAATCATATGTACCGGGGACGTGCTGAACGTCGCCACCGAGGCACTCATCGAGAAATACGGGGAGAACATCGTGGAGCGGGGCAAAATCGAGGGACGCGCACAGCACTTGGTGGAGCTGGCTTTCACAAACGAGCTCAGGAACATCGGCTACGAGCCATTGGCCGAGCGCACCGAGAAGTGGGGCAAAAACTTTTGGCACATGTACAAATGGATAAACAAGCGTCCCAAGCGGAGACTAAAATTCGCCAAATCAGCGTTTCCCAACCTGAAGAAATATCCCCTCTTCAAATAGCCACATTTTTTATTCCCGCGGATTCAACCTTATCCGATCAAGTTGAAGCCCTGGCTGTTGAACATTCTGGCGTGCCCCATCGATAAACATCACCCCCTTGAGGCTTACTTTTACTCCTGGGAGACCACCGAGGACGAACTGGAGAAGATAAACAATGACGCCGGCAAGCCCAACACGGTCTTCAAAAAGCAGTACCGACACCTGGCGAAACAGATAGCTGACGGGACAATCAGCCTCGACGCCTTGAACGAGATCAGAGACCGAACAGACTCCCTGCCCACAGCTGAATTCTACATGGACGTCAAAAAGTTCATCGATAAGCTAGGCATCGAGAAAGATAAATCCGAGGAGAACCTCCTGGCAAAATACCCTGATGGCTTGGACATCCTCTACCGGTACCTGAACCTCGTTGAGGTCGAGGAGGGTCTAATCAGGTGCCCAGAATGTGACAGGTGGTACCCCATTGGCAGCGCGGTCGAGACCATCCCAGAGTTGATGCCTGACGATCTCCGCGAGGAGGACAGGGACATCGCGTTCCTCAAGAAATGGGAGTCCAAGCTCCCCGAAGAGGTCAAGACTGGAGGCAAACCCTTCAGCCTATGATTTCCTCATCCCTCAACCTGTTGTAGGTCCAGTAACCAAGTCCCAAAGCGAAGCCCGTTATTAGTAGCTCCGAGTAGAGTACGCCGTAGCCAACAATGGAGACTGCCAGGTAGTTCAGTAATGCATGTAGTCCTATAGCAACCACGAGATACTTGACATCTTTTTTCCTGATGGACTCCAGCACCATGATCGAAAAACCGATCTGAGCAATCATCACCATGATCCGCTCGTACAAGCCCACGAGGGGAAGGTAAACCGGGGTGACCAGAAGGGCATCCAGTTGTGTCGGAGGAAGCACCTCCGGGCTCATGAGTAGAACAACCCCGACCGACAGAACATTGACTCCGACGAGAAGGATTGACTCTATCCCGCCGTGTCCCGCGCCGTACGTCAACCCCTTCTCGTATGAGTAGTCCTTGATGAGGTACTTGAACCCCACATATCTGGCGGTCTCCTCGAAGATGCCTGCTGTGAGTGATGGGATTATTATCAGCAGGCTGTATGTCAGCGGGCTAATAGGCACAGTAAGCACCAGTTGCGAGGTGTATGTGTTCAGCGGGACCCTAATCATGCTTACGATGAACATGAGCGCCCCCACGAACCACGTCTTCCATCTGGTGCCGAACCTCCTCGTGACGTAGAAGCCGAGGGCTAGTGGGATGATTATCTCTAGCAGACCAGAGAAAACGAATACCGTTCCAAGTGACGTTGATACCATTTCCTTCCAAACTAGTTGATGGTTCCATATTTTTAAACCACCGCTTGGATCCTAAGCAGCTGCCAACTTTCGTTTGGTCCAGTGTGAATATGCTTATCCAGCAGGCGATTCTGAGTCATTTAGCGGGTATTCATATTCATCTACCTGCTCCCCACTATCCTAAGACAGTCCCCTCGTCTCCCGATAATCGTATAAGGAATCCCACCTATTCCTTGAACGATAATAATGAAGTTCAATCGATACATCTCGTGCATCGACACCCACTGCAGCGGGGAATCGACGCGAATCCTCATCGGAGGGGTGCCCAAGCTCAAGGGAAAGACCATGCAAGAGAAACAGAAGTACTTCCAGGACCACTACGACCATCTGGTGGGCACCATGCTCAAGGAGCCCAGGGGCTTCAGCGGTATGCTGGGAAGCGTGCTCACAGAGCCATGCCACCCGGACGCCGATGTCGGAGTCATCTACCTGTGGACTGACGGCTACTTCAGCGCCTGCGGTGACAGCACTTACAGCTGCTCCGCCGCGCTAGTCAACACCGGCATGGTTGAGGTGACTGAGCCCTATACCCACATCACCTTCGACACCGTCTCCGGTTTAGTTAAGACAAAGGTAGAGGTCGAGAACGGCAACGCCAAACGAATCTACATGGAGGGCGTCCCCAGTTTTTACTGGAAGACTATGAAGTTTGACATCCCTGCTATCGGCGAGGTCGAGGCGGATATCGCCTTCGGCGGTCTTTGGTACGCCTTCATCGATGCCGAGAGCATCGGACTCAAGCCAACCCTGGAAAACAAGGACCACTGGATCCCACTAGGCTGGAAGATCAGGAGCTACATTGCGGACAAGATCAAGGTGGACCACCCGGAGTACCCCGAGTTGAGCATACTGGATCTCGTCACCTTCTACACCAAGCCCAGCAAGGACGAGTACACAAGTAGGCACTGGAACGTATTCGGCCCCAAACAAACATGCAGGAGCCCAGCTGGTACATGCACAAACGCAAGGATGGCAGCAATGTACGGCAAAGGCGAGATCAAGCCAGGCGACGAGGTGAAGTTCGAGTCAACCATCAGCACAGTGATGGTGGGCAGGATCGCCGAGGAGAAGAAACTGGGCAAATACGATGCCATCATCCCAGACGTTATGGCAACTGCTTACGTAACCGGCTTCATGCAGGTAGTCATCGACCCCGATGACCCATTAAAGGACGGCTTTCTCCTATAATCTCCCCCATTTTATCATACTCCTACAGGGTTTTCTCTGCCTTTTCGTCAAATCGTAGCCGTCTGCCGCCCAGTTCCTCCTACCCGACCTGCGTATGATGAAGCCGTTCCTGATCAGGTCGTCAAGCAGCCTACTGTTTTCCCTCTCAGCTTTGATCCCCTCACCCCGTTTTATCGAGTCCAACAGCCTCATTGATCTGGAATACTTTGTCTCGGCTTCCACAAGATTTTCCAGCTTCTCATCTGGGTTAAGACCACTGTGCCAATGATTCACCCCGTCCGGTAGGGAACTCCGGTTACATCCAACAACTGCAACCGTAGCTGACTGTTAAATACAATGAGAAAACCTGTTCTTAGGAGAGTGTTCCAAGAATGCCAAAAGAAGAGATAAGATTGAACGCTGGAGACCCAGACGTAGAGGCCCCCCAGTACGCTATCA
>JAUWLH010000257.1 GCA_030613835.1 Candidatus Bathyarchaeota archaeon
GTTGGGGGGAAGCTGATGTCGGTTGCCCCATTGAGCCTTCCGAGATGCCTGATCTTGCTTGTGAGCTCGTGCATCGATATGCCCTCGTTCAGCTCATCGATGATCTGGACCATGACCTCCTCCGTGAGCTTCGCCACGTTCCTGAGCTTGGTGATCTCGGTGCTGTCCTTGATCATTCTCTGCTTGTCCAGTATCCCCTCGGCGCTCTGGAACTTTGCCTTGGCGTTGGCTGCCACCGCCAGCACCAGCGTGCCCCAGGTATACTCGCCGATTCCGATCTTCTTGGCGTCGAACCCGCCCATGACCTTCTTTACCGTGGGCCTCATATCCTCGAAGAACCCAAGCGACCTACAATCTCTGATCCAACTGTCCTTGACCTTGCCCGAGTTGCCCGTCCCAACCATCACGACGGGCTCGCCCTCCCTTGGTACGAACACGCTGTCGGCGGGGTAGCTGAGGTCCCTGCCGCTTCTCCAGTTCACGTTGATGCCCGTGACGTACTGGAAGTCGGGGCTCGCCCCGAGGACTAATAGGTCCAGATTCCTCTCATCCATGTCAGCTTGGAGCCTCTTAAGCCTCTTTCGATAATCAGTCATGGATATAGTTTCAGGTGAAAGCGATAAAGCATTTACCCCACACCCCCGATACCACTCTAAATTAGCGGACAGTATCAACGGTTCGGACGCCTCATCTACGAGGTGCTCAGGGACGAGCGACCTTAACCATCAGTTTTTAGATAATGAGCCCCACAGTCCATGCATGCAGAGCTGGGAGATCAAAGACCCCATCCACGGCTACATCGAGGTGACGCCCACGGAGAGGGCTATAATCGATACGCCCCAGTTCCAGAGGCTCAGACGGGTAAAGCAGCTATCAGCCGCCCACCTAACCTATCCCGGAGCCGAGCACACCAGGTTCCAGCACAGCCTCGGGGTCATGCACATATCGAGCGAGATAGCCCGCAGGCTGCTGGACGTTGAGCTGATCGACCAGGAGGACGCGAACAAGATACGGGTAGCCGGGCTGCTCCATGATATCGGTCACGGCCCATTCAGTCACCTATTCGAGGAGGTTTTAGAGAAGATGAACATGGACCACGAGCAGATGTCAACGAGGATAGTCAGGGAGACCGAGGTTGGTGATGTCCTAAAGGCCGCTGGTTACGATGCTGAAGAGGTGGGAGAACTATCCATCGGGCACCTGGACTGCGACAAGCCCTACATCAACAACATCATAGCGGGCCAGTTCAGCGCGGATGTACTGGACTACCTGCCAAGGGACAGCTACTTCTCGGGCGTCGAGTACGGAAAGGTGGACTTTGATAGGCTGGTCAGGAGCATCGGAGTAGTGGATAATACCTTGGCGGTGAAGGACACTGCCCTCTATGTGCTGGAATCCATGGTCATCGCCCGGTACATGATGTTCAAGGCCGTCTATTTCCACCGTAGCGTCAGGGCCGCCGAGGTGATGCTTGTCAGGGCGATGGAGCTCGCGGACGAGGAGCTGGGGATAACCAGCTTCCAGACCGCAGACGATTATCATCAGCTTGACGACAACACCGTGATCAACATGCTGTGCTCCCTGAAAGACTCACCTAAAAGTGAGAGCCAAACCGCATACGACCTGACCCAGGGCTTCCTCAACAGGAAGCTCCTGAAATGCGCCTACGAGACCGTGGTCCACAGGCGGGACAGGTTTGCCGTCAATGTCATGCTCATGGCCAACATCAGGGAGGACCTGGCAAGGGATATCGCGGACGAGGCCGGCGTCGACAATAACACCGTCATCATGGATGTGTCAACGGCCCCCAGCGTACCATATGCTGCATCAAAGCAGCAGCCCCAGGACATACCCCTATACCACGAGGCAGGGGACAGACAGAAGACCAGAGTCAGTTTCAGCGAGATGAGCCCCCTAGGAGGCACGCTTATCGGCTACCTTGACATAATGAGGGTCTACGCGAAGCCAGATGCGCTTGAATCTGTCAGAAAGGCCACTGAGAACAAGTTCGGGAAAGAACAATAGCTACCAAAATTAGCTTCTAAAACCTGATATACCCCAATGCCCCAGCTTTAATTGGAGTTCTGGAGAATGTCAAAGGTATATGTATGCCCCTTCTGCGGGGTCGAGAAGCCGAAAAAGAACCAGATAGACTTCCACTTAAAGTATGGCCACGCCGAGATCTTCCACCTACTTCAGGAGGACGTGGAGCTGCAAGACCTTGAGGCTAAGATGGATGAACTCTGCAAGGAAAAGAAGCTCCTTGAGAAAGAGATAGGGCTCATGAAATCCATTATCGAGGTAAGGAAAAAGGAAGACTAGTCGAGGATCTCAACAGTTCCTTCGTCGGCGTCTACCCTGACCCGCATCCCCGTCTTTATCACCTTCAACGGGTCCTGATCAAGCTTGTCCACCAGCGGAATATCGCTTATGACGCAGCCCGTGGCCAGGATCGCCTCGGTCTCGACGTTGATGATGGCAACGGGGGCCGTGCCCAGCTTTGCCATCCTGTAGATGACATAACTGCCAACGGTGCTGCCCTTACCCGTGGGGAACACGAATACCTTGCCCGTGATGTTCTCTCCTTTGCAGCTGTGACCTGGGTCGATTATGATCCCGGTGACCGGGTCAACGCCCCCGTAAAAGCTCATGGAGTCTATTGACACTAGCGCCTCGCCCTCGGCCACGCCGCCCCCGACCTTGCGTCCCTTTCTTAGCATCTCGCGGCCTCCTTAACCCGCTCGTCAACTTTTTGCAGCTTCGTCCCGAAGCCATGGGCCGTACTGTAGTGACCGCCCTTGAAGCTGTTTGTGACGACTCCGTGCCAACCCATCTCGTGGAGGGGTGCGACCACCATACAGGTATCACGGTAAACCCTTCCGCCGGCGT
>JAUWLH010000110.1 GCA_030613835.1 Candidatus Bathyarchaeota archaeon
TGGGTCGTTTGAGCCTAAACACGAGGCCGGGGAACCGTTCGCGGTTGTACTCGACGTTTCTGAAGTTTTTCACTATGTCAAGTAGGTTGAATTTCTGGTTGAGGGTTACAGACGCTACGACGTTTTGTATCGCTATTTCTAGGTCAAGTGTTTCAGCCACAACCGTTCACATATTTCCTGCAAACCCTACTACTAAACATTTCGAGTGATTTTTACTCGAAGAGCCACGTATTGAGAGGTATTTCCGAGTGATTCGAGCGCGTACTTTTTAAATAATGCATATATAACAAACCAGAGAATATAACCAGTGAGTTTTTTAAATTGAAAGGTACGATACAGAAATATTTCTCAAATCGAGGATTCGGCTTCATTGAAATAGATGGAAAGGAGGACAACATCTTCTTCCACAGGTCAAACTACCCCGTGAACGAGATACCCGCCATAGGGCAAGATGTTGAGTTTACTATAGTTGACACCCCTAAAGGGAACGAGGCAAAGGAGATCAAACTTGTAGCATCTATCTCAGATGCCCCCGAGGAAGAAGAGGTACAGGCCGAGGAAGCCCCTGCGGTTGAGGAAGAGCCGGAAGAGGAAGCTGCACCTGAGGAGGAGACCCCTGAATCGGAAGAAGATCTTGACCAGATGTCAGGTGTTGGACCTAAGTACCGTGAACTGTTGAAGGCAGCCAAGGTTAAGACCATAAAGGACATAGCGGGATATGAGCCTGACGCGCTCCTAGAAAAACTACTTGCAGTGAATCAGGAAGAAAACATTACAAAGCGACCACCGACACTAGCAAAAGTAGAAGACTGGGTCGAGAAAGCAAAAAACACTGAGTAAAAAACGTCCACGGGCGTTTAATATATTCTTTCTTAACTTCAATCAAGGCTTTTTACCGTTCATACCTTTTCAATCATGAAATCAGGAGAAGGGTCCCAATGGCATTCCGATGTTTATCTCAGCCTCGACGCCTGCTTGTAGCTCTTCAGTACGTGGCTGTTGGCGTCCGCGAACACGGGTGAGCCATGCCCCGGGAGCATGACCTCACAGTCAAGCTCGGTTAGGCGCCTGAGGGATTTGACCATGTCCTGCAGACTGCCGCTCTCTCCGTCGTATCTGCCGTAGTACCCGTCCGGGAACACGGTGTCGCCGCTGATGAGTATCCTCGTATCAACGTTGTGGAGGCAGATGCACCCCGGGGTGTGCCCTGGCGTCAGGTAGACATCGAAGGAGCCGATCTCGGTCTCCACGACGTCCCCCTCCTGGAGCATGACAAGGGCATCCCCGAAACTTGTGGCGATGTACTTTGTGTCCGCCTCGTGCACCAGTATCCTTGGCTTGACCCGGTCGAGGATCATGAACGCGCCCATGGCGTGGTCGTGGTGGGCGTGGGTGAGCACCACCTGCTTGATGTCATCTGGCCTGAATCCAAGCTCCTCCAGCTGGGGAAATATGGGGTTCATCCTGTTCCCCACGCCGGTGTCGATGAGGGTGATGTCCTTGCTGCCGATGACGTAGATGTTGCTACACAGACCGTCCCCCACGATAAGGGAGACGTCCTTCAGAACCGGGTTGTATTCCTCTAGGCGGTGTACCTGCGGCATATATATCCAGATGCCTTGATGAATCGTGGTTTATAATTCTAGCCCCGAACAAGCTGCACCTTTAGTACCAGGAACTGGTCCTCGTAAGCCGACTCGACGGAGTCTATGATGAACTGGTCTGGTATGCTGTACGCCCTGTTAAAGCCGTTATCCTTCTCGCTGAGAAGGACTATCTCGTTCAGGTTGTCCTCAAGAAATATGGTGTCCTTCAGTGCATCAGGGATCTCTGTGGTGATCATGTACTCCATGGTCTCCGTGACGTTACCCCCCGAGAAATGGTTCTCATTCAGGGTGTAGATTCCCTCATCCCACTCGTAGATCTTGCTCTTCTGGAGCGAGATAAATAATGGGAGCAGTGACGTAATGGCGAACATGGTGAAGAACATGAGGCTCATGAGCACCGCCGTGATGCTCGACACGTTCTCAAACACGAAGGGGAAAATGATTATTCTGGCGTTAATCAGCGGTATGAATGCAAATGATGTCACGAACACGCCGATCATCATCAGCAGGAATCCCCCGATGAGGTTGACGAGCTGGTTGTTGTTTGTGCTCCTCAAGGTCCTCTTGCCGCTGCACTTGATGCACTGGTCCTTCTCAACGTCGTAGCATCCCTCGCAGATGAATGTTCCGCACTTGCTGCATAGGATGTTCATGTTGTTCCGTCCACATATGCCGCACTTTTTGCCCATTAAATCCATCCCATGATGCTCAGGTTCAGCGTGCTTGACACAAGCCAGACGAGGATAATGCTCGTTATTCCAAGGGCTGTTATGATCCACTTCCTGACGCCTGTTACCATGATGGGTATTGGTCCGAGGTAGAAAACGCCCTCCCTGCGGGAGACCTCCTGTGGTCCAGCCCTGAGGCTAAGATAGATCAAGAAAGCTCCGACTAGGGTGATGAGACCGCCTACAAGAAGGAACCCGCTGATAATTTCCATTTTATACCTCCACGTATGGCTTGTCGCTGGGTTTTAAACGTTATCATACGTTCCAGAGCGCGGCTTTCCCCATGTACTCATTGATCTCCCACTCCCTGATGGATGCGTTGTCAACGTCCACGATGTATATGCTATGTAGTCTGGCGTTCCTGATCTCCTCAAGGCTCACAGGTGGGTTAGTGTAGTACTGGTCGCACAGGGACTTGATGTATATTACCTCTTCCTCGGTTCGGAACCGGGGGGGCTTAACCAGGCTGGGGGGTATCTGCATGATATAGTACGGGGTCGTGGCTAGGATAAACTTGTTCGCGAACGCGCTGTAACGGGTGATCTTGCTGGTGACCCTAGCCCTCAGGTAGTTCACCGGGTCCAATGCGTGGGTTGGTGGAACAAAACCAGTCTCCACCTCGACTATTAGGCTGCCGAACCCCTTCTTGGCGTAGATATCTGTGCTGATGCCGTTGAGATCGTACTCCAGATTAACATTGAAACCGGTCTGCACCAGGAACTTGGCGCATATCAGCTCCATGACGCTGTGGTTGATCTTGACCTTGCGTTCCCTGTACATCCTGAAAAGTGAATCACGAAGGCCCAGGATCTTACGGTACTCTTCTTGGGAGAGCTCGTCCTCGATCTTATTTACGACGTAATCGATGTCCTCGATGAACTTGTTAACCATGCCGGAACTCCCCCAAATCTGACTTACGAGGTGCGTAATCGTTTATATAACACACCAATCGGGTCAATTATATTAAACAATCCTCGTATAATAGGATGATTCTTATGGCAAGAAAGAACGTTTGGCAGATCTTCAACGAGGAGACCCCCGGAATCACTGAGGCTTGGAACAAGATGTCCGAGGCAATTAATATTGACGGTTGTCTGGACGAGAAAACCGTGATCCTACTCAGGATCGCAGTGTACTCGGCTATCCGTGATCCAATTGCTCTACGCCACTTCGTGGGCGTTGGCCTCAAGGCTGGCATCAGCAAGAAGGAGATCCAGTCGGCGGCAATGATGGCCACGGGCATCTCGGTAACTTACGGCGAGATGGTTATGCCAATCATCCAGGAAGTAGAGGAAAGCCTCTAAACATATTTTTTTAAACCAATTTTTTCTAGAAAACCGAACGATTCTACCCTGTAGAGGTGGCTGACGCACTTGCAGTCGCTGCACCCGAAACGTGGAACTGGATCGCCATGCTCCGCAACTTGAGCGGCCATGAGGCACTCCAGCTTCTCCCCGTTAGCGTTCATGTATATGGACTCCATGGAGACCCTTGGGTCCCTGAGAAGGTAGTCAATGTGCCAGTAGGTCACGTCGTGCTCGCCTCTACTGTGTTTCAGATGGCGCTCAAGCCGGGGGATGAGGCTGTTGAGGGCTGAACCCACATAGATGTATGATCCATTCGGGAATTTGATACCACCAAGTGCGCCTACCTTGATTCTGATAACATCCTCGACGTTGATGCAGAGGCAGTAGGTTCCCTTGACCGGCACACTCAATCTACGGGCAACCGGTTTATAGGGTTTCAGAAAGAGTGGTTTAGTGCCCGCAGAAGCGGAGGATGGATAGCGCTAACGTCCTGACGGTGGTCCCAAGGTCCTCGATGAGAACAGCCTCGTTTGGCTTATGTGAGTCCCTGACATCGCCTGGGCCGAACAGTACAGTGGGCGTATCACCCACGTTGACAAGGTGCCTCATATCAGAGCCATATGTAACCCCTTCAAGAACAGGTGAGCTGCCCGTCGTGTCCCTGTACGCGGACACGACCGTTTCCACTATGGGATCTGAGACCGGAATGCTCGCGGGTTTAAACTGTCCTCCCCACCACTCCATCTTGGGCGGGTGTTCCCTGAGCCACGGGTCCGCCTGTACGACGGCGTCCAGAGCATCGGTGAACTCTTTCTGGGCAGACTCAATGTCCTCGTCCACCTCGATCCCGTACCTACCCTCAGCCAACAGGGTCTCGGGGACTGTTGAAGGCCAGTTGCCCGTCTGGACCTTGCCCATGTTCAACGGGATGGGCAGCTTAAAGTTAGCGTAAAGCGGGTCATCAACCCTCTTGTTCCTCCTATTCTCTAGCTCCATTAGGGCGCTGTGGATTGGTATGAATTTCTCCAGAGCGCTGACCCCTTCCTCCCTGACACAGGCGTGGGCTGATAAGCCGTGTACCGTGATCCTGAAGCATAGGGCACCCGCCTGAGCTGGAGCAACCTTTAGCTCCGTGGGCTCCATGATGATTGCCCCGTCTGCCTTGTAGCCCCTGAGCACGCACGCGAGGGCACCTATTCCGCCATCCTCCTCCCCGACGACACTCTCGATGATGACCCTGCCCTTGAGCTTGACCCCGGCGTCCCTGATGGCCTTAACAGCGTATATTGCGCAGGCGAGTCCGCCCTTCATGTCAACCGACCCCCGCCCCATGACCTTTCCGTCCTTCACGACTCCCTGCCACGGTGGGTAATCCCAGTTAGACTCCTCTCCTGCGGCGACGACATCAATGTGTCCGTTCAGGATCAGTGATTTTCCTTCATCCTTACCCGTTACACCAACAACGCCATAGCCCTCTTTCCTATCCACCTCGATGCTGTAATCGGGGTGCTTGCTGAGCTCATCCAGGTCTAGACTCCACCTGTCAACCTTCATACCGATGGACTCCAGCTTGGCTGCCACGTTGTCCTGGGCCTCCTTCTCGTCACCCGTCATGCTTGGGATTGAAATCAACTCGCATATGTAGCCGATCATCTCGTCGATGTTGATGCAGTCCAGCACTTTTTTCTCTACTTTGTTCACGTTGTTACCCTCTCAGAATTGGCCGTGTCAGGCATGTCGGCCCTCCTTCTGTCTTGAGGCTGATCTCGACGCCCTTGTAGGTTATGACCTCGCATCCTGCGTACTCAAGTTTCTTCTGAACGTCTGGTGTGCAGTCAAGCATCATGACCTTCCTCGGTCCCAGCGCCAGAACGTTTGTCCCCATCTTGTTGAAATCGGCCTTGGATACATCGAGCATATCGACGTCCCTCTCCCTAAGCAGGTGCCCGAACGGGACGGGGAAGAGCGGTGAGTAGATGACGGCCAAGTCGTGGTCAGCGTAGCTGATGAG
>JAUWLH010000290.1 GCA_030613835.1 Candidatus Bathyarchaeota archaeon
TTTGGTTCCCCTATAATACTCGTGCTGGTCCCCAGGGTGATTGGCCATTACTAGGACTCCCTTGGCGGTGTCGATGGGGCTGCCCCCGCCCAGGCCGCTGACAACTTCGCCCCCGTTTTCCTTGTATAGAGCGGTTGACTCCTCAACGTTCAGGTAAGTGGGGTTTGGCTGGACCCCATCATAGACGGTTATCGAGAATGATGCGTACTCCAGGGATTCTTGGATGGGTTTGAGAAGACCTGCGTTGACGATCCCCTTGTCCGTAACTATGAGGACGTTTTTCCCGAGATCCTCAACTCGCTGGGCGATGTTTTCTGCCTCGCCCCATCCGAAGTGGATTGCCCGAGGAAAATTGTATGTAATGTTGCTCAATTAAAGCACCTAAACTGGTAGAACCCTTCAGGGTTTTAATTTTAACTGATGAAATTGAATGAACCGTTATCATCTCAATACAGTTCAAGTCAAAACACTGTTGAAACATTAAGTTACACAGTTATTGTAGGCACAGAAATGACTGGGAAATAAAGAGAAAATTATGAGGTGTGTTTGAACAGGATCTCCATGTCCAGCTCAAGTGCCGCAACGGGCATTTCAAGGTCCCACTTCCTGAGGACCTCTGGTCTAATCTCACCGGCCCAGCACAGGGCATCATCGCCCAGTTTTGCGACGTAGCGCCTACCGTGTATGAAGCAGTCCCATCCTCCCGCCTCGACGGTTGCCTCCAACTCCAGGTTCTCCAGGATGCTGTTCATGGTTGCCTTGATGTCGCTGAAGTTGGCCCGTGCGTGGCACTGGACCATGGCCAGCCTCCTCTTGCTCCTAGCCCCCGTCTCTGTTGTTGGGTCGATGACCACGATGTCGTCCACCTCGTAGAGGTTCTGGGGATAGGGGTGGTGCTTGTTGAAGCTGAGAATCTCCATAATGCTGGGCAGCAGCTTGTTCCTCAGGCTGTCGTATGCCTCCATCTTTGGGTTCTCAGTCACACAGATGAGCTCCTCGGGCATGTTCATCCGTGTGAACAGCTTGTCCTTGTTGCTCATCATGAAGGTGACCACCTCAAGGAGGCCGTGACCCACCATGAAATTCCTGATGCTCCTACTGAACACCTCAAGGGCGTCCTCCCCTGCCTCGCTCAGCAGCGGCGGGATGTTTGGCTCAAAATTATCGTAATTGTAAGCGATGGCGATGTCTTCCACCAGGTCGATGGGATGCATGATGTCCGCCCTGTAGCACGGGATGTGGGTCTTGATGATATTCCAGACAACGGTGCCGCTGTGCCCCATCTTCTCAAGCTCGGTCAGCGACTCCTCGGGCGTGAACTCTACTCCTAGTGTCTTGTTGACGTACCTGTTGTCCAGCTCCAGCTCCCATGGCTTCAGGTTTGGTGAGGTCAGAACCAATCCATCGGGGTAGTGGTTGTGAACCTCGTGGACCTCGGCTCCCCTGTCTGCGAACATGGTGCAGATGACGTTCAGCGCTTCGGTGATGGCTTTCAGGTCTGTCCCCGTTACATCTATGAACAGCTCGGCTGTGAACTCGTTGACCCTAGTGTGCTCACTGTTGATGATGGGGGGCATTGACAGCACCATGCCTTTCTTGTCAAGTATCATGGGGTACTCGTCGTGCGCCTCAAGTATCCAGGCGTACTCGACGCCCGTCTTCATCACGTTGAGCATCCAGTCAACCGTCTTTTCCTCCTCCTCGCCGAGTGGCTGGAACTTGAACTCGCCCGGTTTTGTCGTGTACGTGACGGGGAACTCCACTACGCTCAGGTCGTGTATGCCTATGGCTACTTTTCTGCGCTTCCTCCCGTGTGTGATGTGCAGCTTCTCCTGCACTTGGATGAGGCTTCTGATGAGGGCGTCGTCGAACTCGATGTTCTTGATGACCGCCGTAACGAAGAACGGCCTGACTCTTTGTGTCTTCTCATCGATTGTTACCTTGTAATCTGATTTCTGCACGAAGTACTCCCTGAGACCCGTCTTGTCGCCGGTCCATGAGGAGTAGGCCCTCGCCAACCCCTCGATGCTCAGCAGGTCCGGCCTGTTGGGGAAGACCTCTATCAAGAAACCATCATCCGTCTCGCCCTCCCAGCTGACGCCCAGCATGGGCAGCCTGTTGCTGAGCTCCTTGACAGAGATGTCCTTCTCCAGTAGCTCCCTGAAATCCTCTATATTAACTTCTATAACTGGCACTCAATTCACCTCGTCCACAGTTTGGCCCGCCTAAGCAGGCCGATGTCGTTACTGTATAGTTCCTTGATGGTGTTCACTTTGTAGCTTTGCATGACCAGCCTGTCGAAGCCTGGTCCCCATGCCAATACAGGCACGTCAAGGCCCAGTAGGGGCTTGACTACCTCTGGCCTGAACATACCTGCACCGAACAGCTCCATCCATGAGTTTCTTTCCTCGATCCAGACCTCGGCCTCCATGCTCATCTCAGTGTACGGGAAGTAGGCGGGCCTGAACCTGAACTTTGTCAAGCCCAGCCCCTCAAGGTATGACTTGAGG
>JAUWLH010000279.1 GCA_030613835.1 Candidatus Bathyarchaeota archaeon
TCTCTCGTACTGTCCTTCAACGTACTCGGCTGTCTTGTACTCCCTGTAACCTACCTCGGGGATCCTCCAGAGATCATCGCCTATCTTGATTATCTCCTTCGCCCTCACGTCTATTGCATCTATGACCCTCTTCTTTAGCGCTTGTTTGGCCATGGTAGACTAGCGAGGTTATTCATAGAAAAGATATTCTGGGTGGAGATCAACGGTGACCTCCCGGTGGGAAATGGTAACCTTTTTACTAAAAGGAATTTAGGAGTATATACTGGTGAAGTATTTGACCGGCCTAACAATCAGTTGTGTGTACGAGGTTCTGCGAGGAAAGCAGAGCCCGCCGTCGGTCTACAGGATACCTCAGCACGCCTAATCTGTCTAACGGGTTGGGCTTAGGAGGGTTATGATGAGTAACAGGACTAGTGAATGTATCAGTTCGTTGATGACGACCAAACGGTTCGTGGTAAAGGTGGGCACAAGTAGCATTACCGATGAGAACTCGCGGTTAGACGTCGGTAAGGTGGCTATTCTAGTGAGTATGTTGATGAAGGAGATAAAGAACGGACGTGCGCCGATTCTTGTTAGCTCGGGGGCTATCGGTGCTGGCCTCGGCAGGCTGGGCCTACCCAGACCGGACGATATGCAGGGACTCCAGGCGGCAGCGGCGGTCGGTCAGGGTATCCTAATGCAGACGTACGAGTTTTTCTTCAACAACTATGAACAGCCAATAGCCCAGCTTCTGCTGACGGGTGATGATTTCACCGACGACGAGCGGAAAAGGAACCTGTCCAATACTCTAGAGACCCTGATCAAATGGGGTGTAATCCCGATAATCAACGAGAACGATACGGTTGCAACCCAAGAGATCAAGGTTGGCGACAACGATACCATAGCCTCCTATGTGACCATGGCGGTAGACGCGGAAGTCCTGGTCATACTGACCGACGTGGATGGGCTGTACACGAGTAATCCATCTGACTCCGACGGCGAGTTCGTCAAGATGGTGAAGGAAGTTACCCCTGAGGTCGAGGGCTGGGCCAGTAAGGCGGGAAAGGGCTTTGGCGGCATGTACACCAAGGTCCAGGCGGCCAAGAGGCTGGCTAAAATGGGCAAGACAACTGTGATAGCAAGTAGTAACGTGCCCGACGCCCTATCAAAGGTATTCGCGGGGGAGATCGGTACACTGTTCCTGCCTAGAGGAGATGAGATTGATGAGTGAAGTAGTTAACAAAGCGACAGCAGCTCGGAAGGCATCATACGGTCTGGCGAAACTGGACACCGAGGCAAAGAACGCGGCGTTGAACGCCATAGCGGAAGCCATCTGGACCCACAGGGAGTCCCTGCTTGAGGCGAACCAAAAGGACTTGGATGCAGCAGATGGGATGCTGCAAACAGGAGAGATAACAGAAGCCATGATGAAGAGGCTGGCCTTGAACACGGGAAAGGTTCAGGGGATCGTCGAGATGGTGAGCAGCGTCGCGTCTCTTGACGACCCGGTTGGGAGGACCGAGTACGCCAGGGAGCTGGATGAGGGTCTGGACCTATTCAGGGTCACATCACCGCTGGGGGTCGTCGCGGTTATCTTCGAGTCGCGGCCCGACGCCCTGGTCCAGATAGCGAGCCTATGTCTGAAATCAGGGAACAGCGTGCTCCTCAAGGGGGGCAGCGAGGCCCGTCACAGCAACCGGAAGCTCTACTCCATCATCAAGGAGGCCACCAGCGACCTTCCCGAGGGTTGGATACAGATCATGGAGGCAAGGGACGAGGTCACCAAGCTCCTAGAGCTGGACGCTTACGTTGACCTGATCATCCCCCGTGGAAGCAACGAGTTCGTTAGGTATATTCAGAACAATACCCGCATCCCCGTTCTGGGGCATGCTGACGGTGTCTGCCACATCTACGTGGACAGCGACGCTGACCTTGATATGGCCGTGGAGGTCTGCCTCGACGCCAAGGTACAGTACCCATCCGTGTGCAACGCTGTTGACTCCATCCTGATACACGAAGATATAGCTCAGAGTTTCCTTCCGCCGATGGTTGAGACGCTATTAGAAAAAGACGTGGAGGTCAGGGGTGGTACACGAGTGCTTGAGATAATAGATGTCGGGGTCAAGAGGGCGTCAGATGATGATATGGGATGCGAGTACCTCGACTATATCGTTGCCTTAAAGATCGTATCCAACACCGAGGAGGCGATCACCCACATCAACAGGTATGGCTCACACCACACAGACGCGGTGATAACGGGTAACGCGGAGACCGCAGCCTACTTCATCGACTCCGTAGACTCGGCTAACGTGTTCTGGAACGTCTCAACTAGGTTCGCGGACGGGTACAGGTATGGACTGGGATCGGAGGTGGGCATAAGCACGGGGAAGATCCACGCTCGCGGCCCCACCGGGCTTGAGGGGCTCACCATATACAGGTACATCCTCAGGGGAAGCGGTCAAATCGTCGCGGATTATGTCGGTGAGGACGCAAGGAAATTCACCCATCGTCCGATTGATGAGGAATGGTGATCCTTCGACGGGGTGTATCAAAGACTGACCTGGCTCCCTTCTTCATTTAACTAGGAAACCGAGGTTTTTCTGCCCCCAGAACCAATATTTAGGGGAGGACACTAGACACCATTTAATCGAGGTGATGTGTATTGAAACTGCTT
>JAUWLH010000020.1 GCA_030613835.1 Candidatus Bathyarchaeota archaeon
CCGGGCTTGTTGATCCACCGGAAATCTCCTCCCAAGGCCAGGTGGGCTACATCCCTCTGGATGTCGGCCCAGGCCCAGCTACAGAATCCCTCTGGCATGGCCATCCCCTTGCTGAGGTACTCCTTTCCCATCTCGACGGCGTCGCACACGGGGTTCATAGTGTCAGCGGCTAGCTCAGCGAATACCTCGCCTGGCTTGAGCTTGGCAACGACTGTGATCCTAACGTCTGTCATGATAATCGTAGAAAGTTGGGTTAAGGGATAGAAAAGGGTTGGGAGGCTACTGTTTAGGGGCCTTCTCCCAGTTCTCTTCAGCGATGGCTAGGGGTACATCGACGCCCTCAGGCAGAGGGGTCGTGTAAGTCTTGCCGCCAAGCCTCTCGATATGCTCTTCCTTTGCCTTCTTGATGAGCTCCTCATCCGTCAGCAACTCTAGCGCGGCACCGGTCATGGTCTTGGCCGCGAACACCAGGCTCTTGTGACCGATGGTGCTCCCACAGGCGGCAACGAAGGCCCAGCTGTGCCCCGGTGCGCCTAGGATGTTACAGGTCGTACCAAACTCGGTGGTCGGGCATATCCAGCTGATGTCACCAACATCGCTGCTGCCAGGGCTGGTCTCCCCGTCACCAAGTGGGTCGAGTATGTCCGTCACGAGGTGGACATCCCTGTACTTTTGGTAGTCTGGGATCTTGTATCTCTTCAACACGTCCATCTTCGCGTCTACGCTGAAGTTTGAGGCGATCTCCTTTGCGAACTCCAGCTCCTCGGCGCTCCACTCGGGTGCGCCTACCTCCCTCATGTTCTTGACAACTAGGTTTGCCAGAGTCTCGCTTGGGATGATATTGTACAGGGCGTCAAGGAACAGGACCTCTAACTCTGTCTCAGTCATCATCGCAGCGCCTTCAGCGATCTTTAGGATCCTCTTGTAGATTGGATCCAGCTGTTCGCGCTCTGGTGCCCTGATGTAGTACCAGCTTCGGGCGTAATCCGGTACGACGTTAGGCTGCCCCCCACCCTCCTCTATAACGTAGTGGATACGTGCGTCGCTTATTACGTGCTCCCTCAGGTAGTTGACGCCGATGTTCATGAGCTCAATGGCGTCAAGGGCGCTCCTTCCCATCTCAGGGTTCCCCGCGGCGTGGGCGGTCTTGCCCCTGTAGATGAACTTCACCCCGTTCACCGCGGTACTTGACCTCAGGCTTGCCGTATTCATGCTGCCCGGGTGGTGGCTAAGGCAGACATCCAGATCGTCGTAGAGCCCCTCCCTTGCCATGAATACCTTGCCACCGTAGTTCTCCTCAGCTGGCGTCCCGAAGAACTTAATGGTCCCCTCCATCCCCTCCTCTTCTAGCAGGTACCGCAACCCGATGACTACAGCCAGAGCGGTTGCTCCGTGTACGTTGTGTCCACAGCCGTGGCCCGGTGCCCCTTTTACCAGCGGGTCCTGTTTGGGTGACACCTTGTTGCTGAGCCCGGGTAGCGCATCATACTCTCCCTGGAACCCGATTATCGGCTTGCCTGATCCCCATTTAGCCACTATGGCTGAGGGCATCCCTGCCACCCCGTGCTGTACCTCAAAGCCGTTTTCCCTCAGTTTCTCGGCGATGAGCTTGCTTGATTTGGTCTCGACGAGGCCCAGCTCGGCGTACTGCCAGACCTTGTCAGCTACCTCGATGAACTCGTCCTTGTGATCATCGATCCACTTCCATGCCTTTTCCTTTAGCATACCATTGAATTATCGGATGAGCGTAAAAGATTGGCGCAGGACCATGTAGTCCAGAAATAGCACCAGTCTGAAAACTGACCCCGACCTTGGATATATGTCTGTCACGCCAGCAGAACCATGATTCTGAATATGAAAAAACGAGCAGAACTATTTATGGATTTATTGGCAAAAATCGGAACTCATGAGGGAAAGTTGAGATAAAAGAAGGGCTATAGTTTTCCCTTGAGCTTCTCGGCCATCTCACGCGCCATATCAAGTGGTGGTTTCCTGTCAGGATCACCGACTGGAGTGTAAATCTGACCTTCGAGCCGCATCTTGTGTTCCTCCTTGACCTCCTTGAGTAACTCGGGTTTGGTCATGAGATCCAGTACGCTTCCAGCCATCGTCTTGGCGGCGAATATCAGGCTCTTGTGCCCGAGGCTGCTTCCACTGCAGGCAACAAACTGCCAGCTATGACCTGGAGCGCCGAGAACGTTGCACGCCGTGCCGAACTCGATGGCAGGCGTGATCCAGCTCACATCAGCTACGTCGGTGCTTCCCGCCATTGTCTCGCCATCGCCCAACGGGTCAAGGATATCTGACATGAGGTCGACGTCGAGGTATTTCTCCCAATCTGGAATCTTGAACCTCCTGAGGCCGGCTGCCTTGTGCTCCTTGGGCACTGATTTCGCTATCTCGGCGGCGAAAGCGTAGTCCTCTTCGCTCCACTCGGGGCCTCCCACCTCCCGCATGTTGGCCGTGACTGTCTCGGCTAGCGGTCTGTTGGGGATGAGGTTGTAGAGACCTCCCGTGTGGTCTATCTTTAGCTCCGTCTCAGTCATCATGGCCGCTCCTTCCGCGATCTTCTTTACCCTCTCGAATAGGGGATCGACCTGATCTCTCCTTGGAGCTCTGATGTAATACCAGCTACGCGCGTAATCAGGTACGACATTAGGTTGTCCCCCGCCTTCCTCGATGACGTAGTGGATCCGCGCCTCCTGTATCATGTGCTCCCTGAGAAAGTTGACCCCGATATTCATGAGCTCGATGGCGTCAAGGGCGCTCCTGCCCATCTCGGGGCTTCCAGCCGCGTGCGCTGTCTTCCCATAGTAATGGAACTTTACGCCGTTGGTTGCGTTGCTGCTGACGAGCCCTGCCATGTTCATGCTCATGGGATGATGCCCGAACACCGCCTCGACATCATCGTAGAGACCCTCCTGTACCATGAATACCTTGCCCCCAAAGTTCTCCTCAGCTGGGGTCCCGTAGAACCTTATGGTGCCTTTGATGCCCTTGGACTCCATCTCGTGTTTTACCGCTATTGCCGCTGTGAGGGCCGTCGTCCCATGTACGTTATGTCCGCAACCGTGACCCATCCCACCCACTACAAGCGCCTCCTTGTACGGAACCACTTTGTTGCTGATGCCTGGCAAGGCATCGTACTCTCCTTGAACACCTATGATGGGTGTGCCTTCACCCCACTCAGCTAGAATAGCGGTCGGCATCCCGGCTACGCCTAATTTCACGCGGAAGCCGTATTCCTCAAGTTTTTCTGCTAAAAGTTTGCTACTCTTGTCCTCGCAGAGACCCAGTTCCGCGTATCCCCATATCTGGTCGCTTACCTCGATGAACTCATCCTTGTGATCATCGATCCACTTCCACGCCTTTTCCTTGAGCATAAATGATGAGTAACTTATAAGGTAATAAAATAAGCGAGGCGGTTCCTACAACGTGTATAAACCAGTTCGAGTGCAATATTTTATCAAATCATACAATAACTCCTCTTGGGGGTAAAGGAATGAGTTCTGGATCAAAAGAAATGGGCTTCAAGGTCGTGGAGGGCTGGGGCAAGTTACCGGATGGCTGGAGTTTCGGTCATGTCATAGGATGCGCCGTTGACGCCGATGACAACGTGTATGTCCTCAACAGGGGGGAACACTCGATGATGATATTCGACAGGGAGGGAAATCTAACGAGTTCATGGGAGGTCAAGCTGCCCACATCTCATGGTCTCCACATCGAGGGCGATGTGGCGTACGTCGCTGATTACCATAGACACACGGTGCAAAAATTCACCCTAAACGGGGAGCTACTTGAAACATGGGGAACGGAGGATGTCCCGGGTGAGAACGGGGAGCCATTCAACAGACCAACCGACATAGACGTTGCCTCCACGGGCGAGATCTATGTATCCGATGGCTACGCCAACGCGAGGGTTCACAAGTACTCAGCAGACGGGGAGCTCCTGCTCTCATGGGGAGAGAAAGGCACAGGACCAAGTCAGTTCGATATCAGCCACGACGTCGCCATCGCATCGGACGGAAGGGTTTTCATATGCGACAGGCAGAACCATAGAATCCAGATCTTCACGGCTGACGGGGAGTACATCACCGAGTGGGGCGGCTTCAAGCAGCCATGCAGCGCAACTATCGACAAGGATGGCTACGTGTACGTGACCGAACTGCAGGCCAGGTTCAGCATACTTGACAAGGACGGCGTCCTCGTTGCCAGGTGGGGAGGGGAGCCCAGCCTAGAACCGGGTCTGTTCATGAACCCCCACTGTGCCTGCATCGACTCCAGGGGCGACCTCTACGTCGGGGAAACCCTTGAGGGAAGCAGGATACAAAAGTTCAGGAAGCTGTGAGGCAGGTAACTGCTTTATCCGCACACATCCACTAAAAGTCAATGAAAAGAGAGGCGCTTGACCGTCTTAGGAACCTCGGAGTAGTGTCATGGATCAGCGGATGGCTGGTGATCCTAGCATCGATCCAGCGAAACCCCTGGTTCGTGTTCACTGAACATGCATTTAGCGACCTAGGGGGACCCATGGCCACGGACGCCTGGCTTTTCAGCAACGGCATGATACTCACAGGACTCATGATCGTCCTTTACAGCGTCTACCTTGTACACAAGTCATTCAACAAGCCCACGACGGTGGGGGCAGCGTTCCTCACTACCACAGGGGTGTTCCTGACACTGATCGGTGTCTTTCCCTCGGGAACCAAGCCCCATTTCTTCGTCTCAGTCTGGTTTTTCATCATGTCGGACCTATCGATCCTTGCATGGGGCACTGGGCTCCTTGGGGGAGAGAAGGACGTTCTAGGAAAGCTTTTTGTGGGAATGGGGTTACTGGGGCCAACTTTGGCCTACATTGTCCCCTGGCCGTCAACCGCTGTTGTCGAGGCTTTCGGCATTCTCATAATGAATATATGGATCGCCCTATTGTATAGAGACTCTCATGAGTAGGGTGCATTCGAGGTCTCTCCTACCCGCAGGTACCTTGGAGGATCAGAGCTTATCTCCTTGAAAAGCGCGTCAACCCTGTAGCCCTGAATGTCCCCGCTCGAGTTCCAGCGGTAGGTCTGGTTGAAAGGCCCGTTCCAGTACCTGCTCTCGGGTCCAAGCCTGTCGACGATCATCCTGTTTGATGATGTGCTGGAGCCGTCAAAGTATAATTGGGTTACCTCAAAGCCCTGTAGCTCGTACCTGCCGTGGTCATACTGTAACTCGTTCCATGAGAGGGAGGCTCTCTGGTTAGCCCAGTCTGATCGTAGATTAAGTCGATCTGGGAGCTCCTGTACCGGAGTTGTTATCCCGATAGGCGGGCTCTGTGGAGGCGGAGGTATGCCGATTGTTGAGGCTGGTGCCCCCTGTGTCCTGGGCAGCTCGCCGGGTTGAGAAGCCATGTACTCGCCCCTCCGCAGCCTAGAATACTCCTCGCTCCGTGTACCTCCTTTTCCACCTCGAGTTGATACCGAAGCTACCGCCACGGTTGCCACAACAATCCCTGTGGCCATCGTTATCGCGGTTCCTACTATCGCGGCCATCCGACCCGAGAGCCCTAAAAGCTCACCAACGAATGAAAAAGTGTAGATAAAGTTGTAGAAAATTGGGATCCAGTCTACGCCGTTTCCTGATCTCCTTGATATTGCCCAGCTACCTCTAAGCCCCTGACCGTCCACGTAGGTCCCTTTCCCCGTGCCATCTGAGCTAATGGTCCCTGTGAATGTGGCCGTTGGGCTCCCATAGGGAGACGGCCCTGTGAACCTGACATTACCAAATGATTCAACGGTTCCGCTGAACGCTGATGGGTTGCTGGAGATAACCCCGCCCCTGACGATGAAACCCCCGTCCACCCGGTGTTCCTCCCACCCGTTGGGCCCGTTTAGATTGTAGACGTAGTTGTAAGTGCCATCAAACGAGGCCGTGAACACAGGAAATACCGTGGAGAAAATGACCAGCACGCATATGAACACAAGATAAAAACTATTCTTGATTGATAACGCAAGCCACCTAGGATACACTTGAATTTTCTTTGATATAAAGCGAAGTTTTCATTGGAACCTGTAAACGGTCAACCGTTAAATGTTCCCAATTGTAATGAATAACTGATTATTATGAAAGAGGTCATTGATCTTCTCAAGAAACAGAAGAAAATTGAGTTAAGTCATGTGGCTGCGCTTACCGAGACCATGAAGGACGTGGAGAACCCCATGATCAAGGTGGTTTTGGAAACCATAGTCCATGATAGCAGGAAGCACGCAGCGATAGCGCAGGCGTTGATTGATGTGGAGGCAGGTGCGGTCCCCCATAAACTGGACATGGACCTAGGCCCAGCCACCAACTTTAACCAGAACATCAAGCAGCACGTCAGGGCGGAGATGGAGATGATCGAGATGCTGGAGGAGATAGGGGGGCTGGTCAAGGACGACAGGGTCCAGAAGTTCATCGATTACCTGGTGGAGGAGGAGAAGAGGCACCACAAGCTGCTGAAGGAGTTCAGCCTACTGCTCGACAGGGACACCGTTGCCATGGACGAGTACCTAGAGCTATTCCAGAAGTACATGATAGTGCCGCCTGAGTAGGTTCTACTCGCTGTTCTCAAGGTGTGAGAGGTAGAACAGGTAATCTGTTCCAACCCCCTCCTTGCCCATCATCCTTAGGGCGCTCATTATCTGTCCCCTGTGGTATGCGGTGTGAACGACGTACTGGGTGAGGAAATCATCATGGTCTACTCTCATCTCGCCCTCGCCCAGGAAGTTGGGAAACGTAGCGTCCAAGTTTAGGTGAGTTGATGCGAAATCAACCAGCTGGAGGTCCATTTTATCCCAATGCTGCATTGCGTCTGGGATGCTCATGCATGCAATCGCATCACTGATCTCATAAGGGTCGGCTTTCTCTCCGTTAACTCTCACACGCAGATTGTACTCAACAGCCAAGATAGAGTGGAGGACATGGTTCTTGATACTGTTCAGGGGTGGAATCAAATCTTTGCAGTACTCGTCCTCGGTGAGCTCCATCAGTTTCCCCCTGACCCGGTTATTAGCCCAGAGGTGATAATCAGCGAACTTTACAGGATCCACGAACAATGATTGTTTAGTGAATAGAAGAGGTTATTGATGAGATTGCTCAGGCTCGTGATAATCGATTTCCTCGATGAAGGGAATGGAGCCCAGGGAGGTATGATGCTCCGTGGGGTTATCGTTTGCCCTTGAGTTTCTGCCAAGCCTCCTCGGCGATCTCCAGAGGGGGATGAACATCCTCGGGGATAGGGCAGACGTACTCCTTTCCCCCGATCCTCTCCGCCTGCTCCTCCCAAGCCTTCTTGATAACCTCGGGCTTGGTGAACAGGTCCAGTGCGCTAGCCGCCATGGTCTTGGCCGCGAACACAAGGCTCTTGTGGCCTATGCTCATGCCTGATACTGCGGTGAACCTCCAGTCGTGGCCGGGGGCTCCAAGGACGTTGCATGATGTGCTGAACTCCATAGTGGGGCACTGCCAAGACACGTCGCTGACATCGGTGCTTCCCTTGCTGACATAGCCGTCGTTCCACGCGTCAAGGATATCGGTCATGAGGTTGACGTCCTTGTACTTCTCTGGGTTAGGTACCCCGTACTTCTTTAGACCGGCCATTTTCGCCTCCGGGTCAAGGGTCTTCGCTATATCGGCAGCGAAGGCTTCCTCGTCCTCGGTCCAGCCAGGGTGCCCTACCTCCCTCATGTTGGCAGTCACCAGTTCGCTGAGAACCTTGTTGGGGATCTTGTTGTAGATAGCCGCTATGAGGTCGATCTTAAGCTCAGTCTCAGTCATCATGGCCGCCCCCCTTGCGATGTTGTTGATCCGCTCGGCTATGTGGGTCACCATAGACCTCTCAGGTGCCCTTATGTAGTACCAGCTCCGGGCATAATCTGGTACGACGTTGGGCTGCCCCCCTCCCGCCTCGATGACGTAGTGGATCCTGGCCTCCTGGATCACATGCTCCCTGAGGAAGTTTACGCCTATGTTCATGAGCTCGATGGCGTCCAGCGCGCTCCTGCCATGCTCGGGGCTTCCGGCCGCGTGGGCCGTCTTGCCGAAGTACTCGTACTTGACGCTGTCAACGGCGTTGCTTGATGACAGCCCTGCAACGTTGTAGCCGCTCGGGTGGTGGCTGAGGCAGGCGTCCACACCATTGAAGTAGCCGCTTCTCACCAGGTAGACCTTGCCGTCGTAGTTCTCCTCGGCCGGACTGCCGTAGCACTTAATGGTGCCGGGCAGACCCTCTTTCTCAAGGACATAACGGGTCGCTATCGCCGCCATGAACCCTGATGTGCCGTGGACGTTGTGACCGCAGCCGTGTCCCGGCCCATCGACCACCTCCCACTCCTTATAGGGAACGGGTTTGTTGCTGATACCAGGTAGGGCGTCGTACTCGCCCATGAACCCAATCACTGGCTTTCCCTCGCCCCAGGTTGCTACGAAGGCGCTGGGCATCCCTGCGACTCCGTGCTCAACCTTGAACCCGTGCTTCCTCAATGTATCAACGTGTATCTGAGCGGACTTGTGCTCAACGAGCCCCAGCTCCGCGTACTCCCATATCTTGTCGCTGACCTCGATGAACTCCTCCTTGTTTTCCTCAATCCAGCTCATTGCCTTGTCTTTTAACATGATGATCAAGGATACTGGGAATCATATCGGTATAAAATCTGGCTCGAATCGCACCGATTTTATGGGACGGTTCAGTAGGTGTGAGAGAATAACATTGAAGGTAGTAGGGATAATCGGCGGACCCAAGAATGATGGCAACACGTACAGGCTTGTGAGGGCGGTCCTGGACGGGGCCCTTGACGCTGGGCACACAGTGGTAACGTGGAGGCTCAAGGACGTATACATCGGGCACCTTGGATACTTTGCTGGTGAGACGCTGCCACCAAACGATGACTTCGAGAAGATGCAAGCAGACCTTGAGTCAATGGGAGCACTCGTCATCGGTTCTCCAATCTGGTACGGACACGTGGACACAAGGACGTTCAACTTCATCAACAGGACATATGTCTACAACAGGTCCTACAGCGAGGAGAACGCCAAGAAGTGGCCCAAGGTCAAGGCGGTGAACGTCCTCACGTACGAGACCGAGGACGAGCACGCTTACGACCACATACTTGAGTGGTATGACCATATATGGGACTGGTACGGCATGGCCGAGTCACAGGGACTCGTGGCTGCGGGGTCAGCCAAGAACCCAGTTGAGAACAGACCCGAACTCATCAAGAGGGCAAAGGAGATCGGGCGCAACCTCTAGGCAAACATTATCACCCTAAACCCCTCTTTTTATCAGGTGCCTTCGTGGTCGATGTTTTAGAGATACAAGACGGGATAGAGCTGAGGAGCCAGCGGCTCAAGCTCCGGGTACAGTCGTGGGGGGAGAACAGTCTGCGGGTCAGGGCAACGGTTCTCAGCGAGATTGATGATGCGCTGGACTGGGCGTTACTTGAGCCGAAAGAGTCCACAGTTAAGGTCAATATCAAGGATGGGACCGTCTCCGTGGAAAACGGGGCAATCACTTGCGTCATCAATCTGAGCCCAGACAGCATCTCTAGCCAACCCTGGAATATGACGTTCAACGAGACCCATACTGGAAAGGAGCTCACAGCCGAGAACCATCACAGGTTCAAACGGTGGAGGGGCGTGTACCTGAAACCCAGGGGAGGTGACACGTTCGCCTGCGAGGCCCGGTTTAAGGCATACACTGATGAGCACATCTACGGCCTGGGCCAGCACCAGCACGGCAGGGTTGATAACAAGGGATGCGTCATCGAGCTGCTCCAGCGGAATACGGAGGTCTGCATCCCCTTTATGGTGAGCACCAGGGGCTACGGCTTCCTCTGGAACAACCCCGCTGTCGGCAGGGTCGAGCTAGGGTACAACGGCACCAACTGGGTCGCTGACAGGACCAGGCAGATGGATTACTGGATCACGGCGAGTAGGACGCCGGCTCAGATTATGAGGCAGTACGCCGAGGCGACGGGCTTCCCGCCGATGATGCCCGGGTACGCCACGGGTTTCTGGCAGTGCAAGCTCAGGTACCAGACACAGGAAGAGCTCTTGGAGGTGGCAAGAGGCTACAAGGAGCGCGGGCTGCCCCTGAGCGTCATTGTCGCCGATTTCTTCCACTGGACACTCATGGGAGAGTGGAAGTTTGACCCAGAGAAGTGGCCCGACGTGCATGGGATGGTCAAGGAGTTGGAAGATATGGGCGTGAAGCTGATGGTCAGCGTCTGGCCCACGGTTAACCAGCTCAGCGAGAACTTTGACGAGATGAAATCAAAGGGGTATCTGGTCGGCTCCGAGCACGGGGACGAGTCACACACCCAGTTTATGGACCGCAGACCCGAGGGGCCTCTGCATATGTACTACTACGACGCCACAAACCCAGATGCACAGCGCTACGTCTGGGGCAAGATCAAGGAGGGCTACTATGACCACGGTATCAAAACGTGGTGGCTTGACGCCTGCGAGCCCGAGATATACCCGCTGAGCCCCGAGAACCTACGATACCACATTGGCAACGGGGAGATGGTGACCAACATCTACTCCATGCTCAACAGCAAGGCGTTCCACGACGGAATGACGGGGGAGGGAGAGGACGAGATCATACTCTTGACCCGCTCGGCCTGGGCTGGGAGCCAGCGGTACGGAGCCCTCGTCTGGAGCGGCGACATCCCAAGCACCTTCAAAGCACTCAGGACCCAGGTCACTGCTGGCCTCAACATCGCCATGAGTGGTATCCCATGGTGGAACACGGATATCGGGGGCTTTCACGGGGGCGACCCCGAGGACCCGGATTTTAGAGAGCTACTCATCCGATGGTTCCAGTTCGGCGTGTTCAGCCCCGTTATGAGGCTCCACGGGCACAGGGAGCCCACAGTGGGGGTTACAGGTGGACCAAATGAGGTTTGGAGCTTCGGAGAGGAGGCTTACGGAATCATCAAGGGGCTCCTGGCGCTCAGGGAGGAGCTTAGACCATATATACTTGATCAGATGAGGGAGGCACACCTGACGGGTGCACCTGTGATGAGGCCCCTATACTATGATTTCCCCGATGACCAGCAATGCCATGTGGGGGACCAGTTCATGTTCGGGTCACAGATCATGGTGGCCCCCATCCTTGAGGCCGGGAAGCGTTCACGGAGCCTGTACCTGCCCGGTGGAGCTAAGTGGAGGGAGGGGGACACGGACAAGGTTCACAGGGGAGGCGTCTGGATCGAGGTGAATGCGCCCCTTGACAGGGTTCCCTACTTCTACAGGGAATAACCCTTAAACCGAGCCAAGCCTGACTACCGTAGACCGATATGAGCCAAAACATGGACATCTACTCAGTTCTGTTGCTGTCAGTGGGGTTAGCCATGGACGCGTTCAGCGTCGCACTGGTGGCCGGTTTCGGTATGGGCAAGGTCAAGCTAGCAGATTCACTGAAAGTCAGCGGCACATTCGGGATAGCCCACGTGATAATGCCCACAGCGGGCTGGTTCTTGGGCTCCACGGTGCTGGGTCTGATTCAAAGGTGGGACCACTGGATCGCCTTCCTGCTGCTAGCTTTCGTTGGCGGCAAGATGTTGATGGAGGGGCTGGACGAGGACGCCGAGGACATTAACGCCAACGAGTTGTTGGGTATGGCGAGCCTGTTGATGTTCACGGTGGCGGTAAGCATAGATGCGCTGGCGGTTGGCCTGAGCTATAGCGTCCAAGGGCTCAGTATATGGGTGCCAAGTCTGTACATGGGCGTGGGGACGCTGGTCTTCACGTTCATAGGATTGAATATCGGTAACAGGACGGGTCAGAGGTTCGGCAAGCAGGCTCAGGTCTTCGGTGGGCTGGTGCTGATCCTCACAGGGCTCAGGATAACGCTGGCCCACATGGGTTTGCTAGGATAGCCAGGATATTACCTCGGGAAGCTGGGATAGGTTTTCGATGACGCCGTCTGTACTGAACGTATTGATGGTCGCGTCGTCGTACTCCCTGGTGTTGATAAGAACAAAACGTGCACCCGCAGCCTTTGCCGCCAGGGCATCGTGATCCGAGTCACCGACATAGACTATATCATCCCGTCCGCTGAGCGCCTTCATCCTGTTTATGGGCTCGGGGTGGGGCTTGATGTAGCCACACTCGTCCCTCGTAATGGATCGGGGGAAGAACTCACCGAACCTACCAAACTCATCACTAGTGCTTAGGCGATCATATGATTCCCTGGATGCGGTGGTCACAAGCCCCATCTCGTATCCCTCGGACTTGAGAGTCTGAAGACCAGAGAGGGTGTCAGGCAGCAATTCGCTGATGTCATGCTCGGACCGCTCCTGCACCATAAACGGAACATTGATCTCGTCGATGATTGCTTGGACCTCCTCCTGGCTTCGCTCATCCTCCTCCAGATAGCTTCTCGTCCTGTTCCAGATGTGGGCCATCCTGTTCATGCCCATGATCTCCTCAGGTGGGACGCCGTGGCTAGCGGCTATCTCCTTCATCTGGGCCTTGATGGTCATGAAGGGTGTGTGGTGGGTGATGGTCCCCCTATACTTTGGCCTGTGTTTCAGGATAATCAGCGTACCGTCCATGTCAAAAAGTAAGAGAGGCTTCAAGGGGTCTACCTAGTTGAGGATGACCTCGTCTAGACTCATCCTCTCGGATTTCAGGGTTTCCTCGTCGGGCCATCCGATGATTATGTGGTTCCTGCTTGTCATGGTGGGGCTCAAGTTGAAGTGCTCCCTGAGCTTTTTCTGTGTCTCCTCTCCGTGGGTGAGCCAGCAATGGCCGAGCCCCAGCGCGTGGGCCATGAGGCATATGTGGTCGGCCGCAGCGGCGGCGTCGAAATACAGGTTCTGGGGCACGAACTTCTCGAAGCGCAGCGTGTGATACATGCTGAGCTCCTGGAGCACCACGATCATAACGCAGTTCTCGATGGGGATATCACTGCTCACCAGCCTCTGCTCCTCTGGGTCCCTGATTACTAGGAACCTGGTGCAGCCCACGTTACAGCCGTGGGGGGCGTAAAGCCCAGCCTTGAGGATGCGCCTGATCATGTGATCGGGCACGGGGTCGGATTTGAACTGCCTGATGCTCTTCCTGCCGTAGATCAGCCGCTCGATGATCTCCGCCTCGGCCTCGGTGAAGCTCTCCCACGGGGTCACCACCAGCCCCGGGTCCTTTCTCTCCCTCATCCTCCTCGCCGCATCGATGTACTTGATGCACCACTGAATGTCAGGCGGGTCCATCGGGAACCCACGCCTCTCCCAGATCTCAAGGAGCTTCTCGGCCACGGCCCCGTAGTCCTCGGGCATCTCGTAGCTGCCCTTGAGTATCCTGTAGTAGTATACCTCGATCGTGTGGTGGGTTCTCTCGTGGAACACCGCCCGCAAGTCGTCCTTCTTCATGGACATGAGCTGGTCCTCGGTGTAGCCGTGAACCCTGAACGTTTCACCCAAAAAAGTCACCTAGGTATCAAGGGTGCAGGGGATAAATGACACTTGCGGGGACGGTTTTTATGATAACGTGTGGTAACTAGGAGACATGAGCGAGAAGGTTTGCACTGGTCAGGTCTGCATCGTAACGGGTGCCAACTCAGGGATAGGTTACCATACCGCTAAGGGACTCGCAGATATGGGGGCAACCGTAGTCATGGTGGTGCGGAACATGGACAAGGGGAAGAAAGCCTTGGAGGAGATCAAGCAGACGACGGGCTCCAGCAGCGTCTACCTGATGCACTGCGATGTCAGTGACATGGCCAGCGTAGACAGGTTCACTAATGCGTTCAAGGACCGTTTCATGTGCCTCAACGTGCTCATCAACAACGCCGGGGCGGCGTTCAGCAAGCGCCAGGAGACCGAGGCTGGATTCGAGAAGACCATCGCAACCAACTATCTTGGCATGTTCAGGCTGACCCACAACTTGCTGCCCATGCTGAGGGATACGGCCCCCTCCAGAGTCATCAATATCAGCTCAGGCATGCACAAGACGGGCAAGATCAATTTTGATGACATCATGATGGAGAAGAGCTACGCCAGCATGAAGCAGTACGCCAACAGCAAGCTCATCGTCACCACCTACACATACGCATTGGCCAGGCGGTTATCGGGGACCGGCGTGACCGCAAACGTGGTTGAGCCGGGGTTCGTAGCCACAAACTTGGGCCGCAACATGGGGGGGCTTAGGGACAGGATCGCGTTCACTATCGTCAGGCCCATCCAGATAAGCGCCGAGAAGGGGGCGGAGACCAGCATATGGGCGGCAATAGACCCAGAGCTTGAGGACGTGTCAGGTAAGACTTTCGCTAAGAAGAAGGAGATGCTATCCGCGGACATCACTCACGATGAGGAGGCCCAGGACAAGCTCTGGGACTGGACGTTAAAGACCCTCAAGAGGACAACCTGATTAACTCAGGTAAACTCAAACCGTTGGGAAGCTGGTACCCTTTGATAATTTCCTTGACCCAAGGTTTCCCTTCTATGACATATGTGCGATCTTTCAAATAATGAGGGAGTTTAAACGACCAATTTAGCGCGCGTATATTTCCAATTTTCTCCATAAAGTTTCAGAGATTCCAAATATTTCCAGAAAAAGTCCAGTATCCCACGCGATTACAGAGGGTCGTGGATTTTCCTCCCTTTCTCCAGGTTTCCACCAAT
>JAUWLH010000006.1 GCA_030613835.1 Candidatus Bathyarchaeota archaeon
TGTGTTGTTTGTGTATACTCGATCGATTGTAAGTTCAGCAATGTCTGCTGAGATGCTGCTTATTGATTTAATATTTTCTCTTATAGAAATAATATTAGCTAATATTGTTGAATCAGAGACTCCACTAAGCACGGGAAGGGGCGTTATCTCAGAGTATAGATCTATAATTTTTTGCTGTGAGTCAATAATAACGTCTGTAAGCTCAATATCTGTATGTTTGAAGCTGTCAATGGTCTTTTTATAATTATCAAGAACAATCTCAGAGGCTTCAATTAATACTTTTTTTACATTTTCGGGAATTATGGCACTAGAGTCTATGAGCGCAATGATATCTTCCGCTGTCGATGCTATATGATCTGCAATTCTCTCTATTCTATGTGTTAGTGTCTGGTAATCAAGACAATCTAATGGCTCAAGTTCTAACTGGTTAGCTAATACCGGAGTAGATACTGCACTTCGTAAAATACGTAAAATTAGATACATCATTTGATCGACATCTTCTTCAAGTGAAACAACAGATAAAGCTAGGTTCCTGTTTTCCTCTTTTAATGCTTGTATAACATCTCGAAACATCGCATAAGTGATCATGTGCATTCTATCTATACTTGCAGGAATAGAGACTTTAGTCTCATCTACTAACGTCTCTAATTCTATCCTGCTAGTCTCAGAGCTAATAATCATCATATACAATTTTCTTATAATTTCTCTAATGACACGTTGTTGATTCACACTAAAGATGTCTCCAGAAGATAAAACCACAAGAGTATAACCATTTAGATATGCCCCTATTATTTTTCTGATAATTGATCCTTCTGTTTCATCTGATTTGATCTGTAGATTTATCTTTTTAAATCCCTCATCAAAATCCCAGTTAGGGGTTACTAACAGAGTTCCATTCTTTTGTATAGTAACTGAGACGCTGTTTCCTGGTTCTAGGTTATTCATACTTAACCATTTTTTTGGTAGAGAAATTACTCTAGAGGATTGTCCAAGTTTCATGATTTTCCTATGATCTACACTCAAATCGAAACACCGTTAATACATATATATAAAAAAGCGATTTAAATAAATTTCCCCATATTTAATACTATCAATATGTGTATATATACGTAATAACTAATAATGATAATATTACTGATATGTATATATGTTTTCTATCTGTTATCTGTGTCAGGTGAAAAATGATGCCCCCAAAGTGGTATGAATATGCGCAAAGATGCACTTCGCCTGATGAGCATCTTGGAAAAAACTATGATGGACAGCTTGATGGTGATTATGGACACCTGTTTATTTCAGATAAAAAACTGATCTTCGTAAAGGAGGAAGGTTTTTTGAGGAAAAAGTACTCTGTACCTTTAACTTTAAAATATGACGATGTACAAGATGTCCGCTCCATTGATCGGGCCCATCTTCAGATATCTGAAAAAACAGGAAAAATCTACAAGTTCGAATCTGATATAAACGTTTCAATAATAGATAAAGCAATACATGAAGAAATGAACTCACGCGTACCGGTACCGATGTAAATTTGCGAAAAATAACCCCCTTTTTTATTGATAATGAAAAGAAAGGCTTTGCTAAGATAACTACAGCACTCGAAGATATTGACTTTATTTGATCCAAAAAATGATGAAATCTATATATTTTATAAAAAACCAGTTCTATCGAATAATATTGAAATACTTCCAATGTTATTTTTCTACTAGTAAATTTGTGTTAATATCCCTCCTCCCGCGTGTGCGCTTAAGCAAATAAAAAGTCTCATGACTACACCTTTTATTTCCTAAACTTGTAAAAAAGTTACTTGCTTACTAGTATATTTTTTATAAAAAGAGGGTTCAACAACTCCCACGGCTCACAATTAATTCTGGTGACAAAGTACGACATATAGCGTCTTCGTTACTAGTAAAATCATAGACTCAATCCATAATTTTATCCTCACTTCACTGTAACGATAGTATGTGGCTGAGGTCACGCACACGCTAGTTCTATCTGGCTGTGCTAGGTTCTCACGCACGCATGCTTGTCAACCTAAAGGAGTACTTGCCAGATCCAACCCAGAAGATTGTGTAACCCTTGGTCCTTTCTCCTCTTAGGATTCCGGGGGCGCCTTCTACGAAGGTTTCGTCCATCCAGACTGTTGCATCGCTCTCCTCGATTATTGGATTCTTTACCCTCATGCTTGGAATATATACGGTCCCTTGACTATTGACCGGGATCGAAACCTCAATGAAAAAATCTCCGCCTTCAATTTTCCAACTCGAGGATACCTTTCCCAGTGGCGTTTCGATTGAGGCACTCACATGACTTAAATCTCCGACAGGATGAGGCTTGATTATTACCTGTTCAAAACCGGGATGATCAGTGTCCACCCTAATCCCTGCAAGAGTCTTGTAGAACCAGGCGTCGACGCTGCCAAACATTATGTGGTTGTGAGAATTCATCCCTCCAGAGGCAAGGTACTCCCATCTTTCCCAGAGGGTCGTAGCCCCTTCCTTAATCATATATCCCCAACTCGGGTATGTCGTATTCGTCACGATCCGATATGCCAGTTCTGTATACCCTTGTTTAGTCAGTGTGTCTAAGATATACCTGGTCCCAATGATCCCAGTGGCGAGGTGCCCCCCGTGGTTCTCTTCGATATCCTCGACGAGATGATTCAAGACACTTATTTGTGCTTGTTCAGGAACCATGTCTAGGAACAGTGGCAGGATGTTCGATGTCTGGCTCCCTCTGTCGTAAAACGTCGTCTTGAGGAACTCCTCGTTGAACGCCTCCTTGATGCATTCTACGAGTTCCAGTGTCCTCTCTGCCTGTTTGGTCATCCCGAGGACTCCCTCAATCTTGTGTAACAGCATGGCCCCATAGAAATGGCACCAGGTCGAGACGAGCTCCCCTGAGGTGTCGAGAGGCTTAATTTGTCCAGGGGGACACCAATCGCCGAATCTAGTGAGCTTTGTTACATGGTTAACCGAGTTGGTTTCAAGGAACTCTACCCATCTTCTCATCATCTCATAGTTTTCCTCTAGTATTCTCCTGTCTCCATAATGTAGGTACAAATACCAAGGAACGAGAATACCGGCAATCCCCCAAGCCGGGTCCGAGATGTAACTACTGTCAGTCGAGGGCACGAAGTTTGGAAGAGCTCCATCCTCCCTTTGCGCCTCTCGGACATCCCTAATCCATTTTGTGAAGAACGCTGCGGCATCGAAATTGTATAATATCTCCTCGATTGTAAGCTGTGCATCGCCTGTCCATCCCAAACGCTCGTCTCGCTGAGGGCAGTCTGTCGGGATGCTCATTAGGTTGCTAAGTTGTCCCCAGACGATGTTCTTGTGTATGTCGTTTATCAGATTATTTGAGCATGAAAAGCCCCCACTAGTTCCAACACCCGAGTTAACCACTACTCCCTCAACTGAGTCGAGTTTTGGAGTCCCTGGATAGCCCTTGACCTCGACGTACCTAAAGCCATGATAAGTGAACTTGGGCTCGTATACCTCGACCAGCTCTCCCTTCAGGATGTAAATGTCCTCAGCTCGGGCTGACCTGTTAGGCACGACGTTTAGAGTTCCATCGATGTTTAGTAGCTCGGCGAATCTGAGCCTCACTTTCGATCCCCGAGGGCCTTGAACTTTTAACCTCACCCATCCCGCGAAGTTTTGGCCTAGGTCATATACGTAGACACCAGGCTCTGGGTTACTCATCTGTACGGGTTGAAGCCTCTTGATTCTTCTTATCGGGGGAAGTGTTGTTTGTGACACGAGCTTTCCTACTGGAGGCTCAGCGAGCGAAACATCCAGCCATCCGGAGTCATCAAACCCCTGTTTCGTCCAGCCCGTCTTCTCTAGTCTAGCATCGTATATTTCCCCGTTAAAGAGATCGTCCTCTACAATCGGACCGTTTTCTGTTTTCCAGGAGTCATCAGATACGAACAACTCCTTGCCACCATCCAAATAATTCACTTGTACTTGGAGGAGTAGTTTCTTGTTAGGTTGACCATAGCGCTCGGTGAACTCGAGCATATATGGTGGTAGGTTTTTGGAAGGCTTCTGAGCATATCTCCCATTTCCAAGTATGACTCCGATTACATTCTCCCCGCTCACCAAATCATGGGTGATGTCATATGTCGAATAAAGGACGAGCTTATCGTAGCTTGTCCACCCTGGATCAAGAACCTGATTTCCGATCCTCTTACCGTTGACATTAAGTTCATAGAAACCTAAACCCGAGACATAGACGCGAGCAGACTTTATTTTTTTATTTACAGTGATTTGTTTCCTAAAGAGGTCTTTGCCTTCAATCCACTCAGCTCTCCAATCGATTTCTTGGAAGAGTCCCGTCTCAAAGGTTGCAGTCTCACTGTATTGGCTCACTTGATCTAATTGGTCCCACCATCGAACCCTCCAATAATATTTACGACATGTCTCTAATGGCCTTCCATCGAAAGGTACATTCACGGATTCAGTGGATTCAACCTCACCAGAATCCCAGATGTCCCCTATATCGTTTAAAATTCGTTCTTTGGTGCTAGCTACCTGTATCTGGTACGCGGATTGGCTGACGCCTCGTCCCAAGTGAAGAAGGGTCCAGGAAAATCTGGGAATTTTGACATCGATTCCTATTGGATCAACACTATACTCGCAAAGTAATCCACATGGTTTGATAATTTGATGGCATGAGAATGACATATGCTTTTCAAGTAGAAATGAATGGTTGAATATTTAATGTACACGCGACTGAATTAGAAGGTGTGGCTCCATAGCACAGTGGAGAAGAAATGTGGAAGTGGATACCTTTTCGAGGATGAGGCCTCCGTTAAGGGTTACATGGACTGCGAGATAGTAAATGGATGTCCGAAAGCGCGTCCAAAAAAAAGTGACGGAAAGCCTCATTAATGTATTAAACGAACCCAGATTCAGATACCCAATTGAACCACAGGGAACGCTTCCACAGGATATTTCAATTCAAGGACGTCGACCGTGTCTGCGACTACGAGTTCGGTTTCTGGACTGAGACCATAGACAGGTGGCATAGAGAGGGATTGCCCCTAGAGAAGAGAGACAACAGAGGCATCGAGCTCTATTTAGGACTGGAGGGGTGGGATTGCCTCGAGTTCCTCCCGGTAAAAACAGGGCTCTGGCCTGTTCCCCCTACAAGTATCATAGAAGAGTGGGAAGGGAGAGCCCGCATGAACGACGGGATGGGAGGAATATACCTGTGCACAACGGATACCTCTTCCCCGCCCCATTACGAGCGCTACCCTCTGAAGAACCGGGAGGATTGGGAGAAAATCAGACCTTTCTTAGATCCGGACACTCCGGGGCGTATTCCTTTGAACTGGAGTGAGGTCACAGAACGGTATAGAGACCGGGATTACCCGGTGGGGATCAATGTAGGGAGTCTTTATGGTTGGCTCAGGGACTGGATGGGTGTCAAGGGCCTTACTATCGCGTTCTACAGGGACCCCGACTGGGTGGGGGATATGATGGACACCTTGATGGAGCTCTGGATCTCGATTATCCGCCGGGTGCTCCCCTATGTCGATGTGGATTTCAGCTCGTGGTGGGAGGACATGTGCTACAACCGAGGTCCTCTATTGGGGGTTCGCCATTTCGAGGAGTTCATGGTTCCCAGGTACAGAAAAGTTGTTAATGTGCTGGAGGAGTATGGGGTCAAGATTCACTTCCTTGATTGTGATGGGGACATATCGGCTCTCGTCCCGGGGTGGATCAAGGCTGGGATCAACGGGATGTTCCCAAACGAGGCTCGTTTCACCGACAGCTATGAACTCAGGGAGAACTATGGTCAGAAAGTGCTACTTATGGGGAGCGTAAACAAGATGGCCCTAATCCAAGGGGAGAAGGCCATTGATAGAGAAATCGAGAGGCTTACTCCCCTCATCGAAGGGGGAGGATTCATCCCTATGGTGGATCACAGGTGTCCCCCTGAGGTATCCTATTCCATCTACCAGTATTATCTTAGGAACAAGAGGACATGGATAAGCAGGACAATGCCCTGAGAGCTAGTGGATGTATATAAATGGATAATTGAGTACTGGGTCAAACTCGGGAGCTACGCGCACGCGTCCCACAAAGTCACTCATACGCGAATTTCTTGTTCATAGTACTGGACTGGATACTGGAAGTATTTTATGAAGTATCATGGTCTTCTAGCATACTTCTATAAACAAAACACAACAAGTTACACTATGACCCCCAAGTTCAAAGTCGTTCTAATTGGAGCAGGAAGCCACGTATTCGCAAAGAAGCTCATTACCGATATACTCTCGTATCCTGAACTACGAAAAAGCACCATTTGTCTTATGGATTTAGACGAGGATCGATTACAATTAATCACCGCGTTCGCAAAGAAAACAGTCAGTCAATATGGTTTTCCAACACGCATCGAGTCAACCACTGATCGACGGACTGCACTGAACGGGGCTAACTACGTAATCGTCTCCATTAGGGTCGGTGGGCACTCAACAAGACTCCACGACTTGGGAATACCCGCTAAATACGGTGTAAAACAGGCAGTAGGAGACACTATTGGACCCGGAGGAGTCTTCTATGGTCTAAGGCATGTACCAGTTCTTCTAGATATCTGCCATGACATGGATCAGATTTGTCCAAATGCCCTGCTTATTAACTATACAAACCCAATGGCCATCCTAAATTGGGCGATGAACGATTACACCAATATAAAAAACGTCGGACTATGTCACAGCGTACAGAGCACTTCATCTGATTTAGCAAAATACATACAGGCTCCTTATCATGAAATCTCATACCGGGTAGCTGGCATCAACCACATGGCATGGTTTCTAGAATTTAAATGGAATAACAAAGACGCTTATCCGCTGCTTAAAGAACGATTAGAAGACCCTACCCTTTATAGCAACGAAAACGCACACTGGGCAGGCCCAGATAACGTTAGAGTGAAGATATTCAAGACCTTTGGGTATTTCAACACAGAATCAAGTCAACACATGTCTGAATATGTACCATACTTTAGAAAAAAAGAGTCGCATTTTGAAAATTATAACCTAGAATATGCTTTTCTACATGGAGAGGAGGATTATCAAAAGCGTCTTAAACAAGAAGAGGAAATGCGGATATTTGTTGCCAGTCCAGATAAGGTCATCATTGACAGAAGCGATGAGTTTGCTGCTAAAATTATTCACTCCATCGAGACTGGGATACCTTCGAGGATTAATGGAAATGTCAAGAATAATGGTCTAATTACTAATTTGCCGAGAGGTTGTAGCGTTGAGGTTCCATGTTTGGTTGATAAATCAGGAATACAGCCAACAAGAATCGGCAAACTTCCACCACAGTGCGCTGGTTTGAACCGGACTAATATCAATGTCCAAGAGTTAGCAGTTCTTGCTTCGATTGAGAAAAGTAAGACCCTAACAAAACAAGCGATCCTATTGGACCCTCTTACAAGTGCTATTCTAAGTATAGACGAAACACATCAGATGGTAGAAGAACTGTTCGATGCAGAGAGTAAATATCTAATGGATTTCAAGTGAAAGCGCGCGAAAATCTAGAGTAAATATATATACAAAAGCTACTAGGCAATACTTCCGCTCTTCTTTGACTGGGCAAAATAACTCGGTTTAACTTATAACCAGAAAACGTAGGATTGTCAGAGCCCCTAGGAGAACGAATGATGAACAGGGTAAATAACGTTTGGTTACTCGATGAAGAAAGGTGATGTGCTTAGAGACAGCGATCTACTACCTCTGCCAAGTCAAAGAGTTTTAACCCGGGTCTGAGTATTTTCGCAGTGTTTCTCATGGACAACAAACAGGTAGGACACCCTGTGATGATCCCGTCAAGACTTGTTGGAACTGTTTCCATGATTTTTTGATGAGATACGTGTTCAGTTATTTCTTCATTGTAAGTCCATAAACCTCCACCGGCTCCACAGCATATTGTGTGTTCCTTGGTCAACGGATGCTCAAAGAGGTTCAGATCTGGGATGGAGTTCAAGACGTTTCGAGGAGGTTCATATACTTGGCAGTGTCTCCCCAAGTCGCATGGGTCATGCCACATATAGTTTCCTTCGAAAGGTTTCAGTTCAAAGTTGTTTTCCTTTAATGACTGGTCTAGCAGCTGAGAGGTATGTAATACGTTGAATGGGACATATACGCCAAGGCTTGCATAAATACGAGAGAACATGAAGAAACAGCCTGCACAATTGGTTACCAGCGTTTCTGCATCACCTACAGTATTGAGAACCTTGAATGCGTTTTCCTCTGCTTCGCGCCATTGGCCAGACAAGTAAAGGATCAGCCCACAACATCCTTCATTTTCTCCAAGGACACCAAAATCAAGCCCTATCTTATCCATGACGCTAGTTGTTGCACTCACGATTTCGGGTAACCTATAAGATGTTGTGCATCCTGCCCAGTAAAGGATTTTATTGTTTCTGTAGGGGAATTCTTCTGCTTGTTCCTCAAACCAGAGAGCCCTGTCTTCAGCTGAAAGTCCCTGAGGGTTCCCGTTTGCTTTGATGTTTTCAAGGATTTTAGTGAATTTTTTTGGGACACCGTTTCGTTCTACGATCTCTTTTCTTGTTTTGAGCAATACGTTATTGATCTCGAAAGTCTCACTTGAATACTGGTCATAGCATTGACCACATGCTGTACAACTGAAAATGGAGTCGGAGAGCAGCGAGCTGTTTTCAATCTCTCTCTTAAGGAGCCCACGAGCTAATAATAAACGTCCCTTGGATGAGTACGTCTGGACCCCATCGAAATAAGACTGTACAACGCAGAACCCTCTATCATCTCCTTCCCTAAACCCTTCTTTTCCTTGAATCGTTGTACTGAACCAGTCATGTAATGATCTGGCTTTTTTCAAACTAGTTTTGTGTTCCTTCTTGTTTCTAGCTATGTCATCAAGGCTATTCAGTAAATCCTCTATTCCTATGGGTTTCTGAACATCGACTAGAATAAATGGTTTCGTGGGATCAAAATGGGTTTTTTCTAGTTCATCAATATGAATTACCTGGCTCTCAATTTCGTTCAGAAGCTTGTCTAGAAGCCTGTTTTCATCATTGGATTTAATTCTCAATACAGCTTGAGGTTGACCCTGTTTCTTGATCCCGAATTCTCCGGTATGAGAGTAGACGTAGATGTGTTCAAACGACGTGAGGACATTATCTTCCCCAAACTGGGATTTTAACAGATTAATTAATTCAGGAGTAGTATAAGGTTTAGCCACTGAAATCCTCCGATATGTTTCCTTTCTTCCACTGGAAAAAGGTGTACTTCGTTAGATTACTTAACATTTTTTTCATCTAGCATCCGCCACCCAAGTGTAGATTATTTATAATAAGTACAGTATATGCTTGTTCAGTGATTTTATGGTTTATGGTTGGGCGGGAAGGACTCTACATGTAAATCTCTCAACTGGAAAAACATCAACCACCCCGTGGGACAAGGATGCAAAACGATTCCTAGGAGGACGAGGCGGCAACTCATGGTTATTCTGGAAACACAGCAAGGTTAATCAAGACCCCTACGATCCGGATGCCCCAGTCATCTTCGGGGCAGGGGCGTTATCGGGCACGGGGCTCATCGGAGCCTCACGTATGGAGGTAACGGTGGTCTCAGCGGCTAAAACGGAGTCTCATTCCCTTGGAAACGTGGGTATGGGAAGTTCTTGGGCTCCTGAACTCAAGTTCGCGGGGTACGACAACGTAGTAATCAAAGGAAAATCAGACAAACCGGTCTATCTATTCATCTACAATTATGATTAGAGAGCCGAGACGCATCAAGCGTATGGGGACAAGGAACATTCGCGACAGAGACTCTTCTACTTGAAGAAGTAGAAGATCCAGACGCACAGGTAGCAAGCATCGGGCCAGCAGGAGAAAACCTGGCGATCCAGGCAACGGTAGAGCACGGATATAGGAGTGGAACTCCAGTCGGGTCATCATTAGGCGCAAAAAAACTCAAAGCAGTAGTCGTAAGAGGAACAGGTGCAATCAATGTACACGACCCAGAAAAAATATTGGAGTTAAACAGACAGCTAGTGAAATCTTTGCAAGACATCAAAAAAAGGCAAGGTATCTCATCTATCGAAAGGGCGGAGGGAAAGGACGCCTATCTACAGGGATTCCTGGTAGGTGATGCAGGGGTAGTCGGGAACTATGAGAGTCACGATTGGAGAAACAGATCAGACATCAAGCAGCGATATGAGGAAAATTATCTTGGTGAGTATTTCGTTAAATACGTTGGATGTTTCGGGTGCCCGTTCCCTTGCCAACCATTGTATAGCCTACCAGACACAGGTGCAAACGTTTGGAGATGTTATCCAACGTACTGGCCGTGGAAACTATGGATGACAGACCTTGCATCGGCTTTCAAGGTTCATAGACAGTGCTCGGACCTTGGGATGGATAGTAAAGAGATAGCTACGACTGTCTCATGGTTGATGCACCTTTATGATGAAGGTATAATTTCTAAGAAAGAACTTGACGGTATCGCCTTTGAGAAAGCAAGTAACGAGGCATTATTCGAGACAACGAGGAAAATAGCTTATCGAGAAGGTTTTGGAGACATTCTTGCAAACGGTCCCGTTGCGTTTGCAAAGAAACTGGGTCCCAAAGCTATGGAGTATCTGTACCTTAACCAAGGAATGACCCTGAGAACCTTTGAGTATAGAGCAGAACCTGGTACCGCGCTTGGTGAGGCCATTTCTAGTAGAGGAAACAGTCTAAGAGCAACCACATATCATGTTGTGCTCTGGGATAAGCCCGCTAAGGATGAATATGAGGGTGCTGATCCACAAGAAAGCGCTGATTCTTATACTTGGTCTATGAAAAAGTTTGGAACTGAAAAAGCAATAGTGGCAACAGCGTATGAAGGGAAACCAGTCGCGTTAATCTACGAGATGAACGGTGCAGCTATCGCTGATTCCCTTGGTTACTGCGCATCAATGATTCGCCCCAACAGAGTAGGAGCCCCAGGCTCCCAATTCGGTGACGTTTCCTACGAGTCCGCAGCCGAACGATTCACAGCGGCTACAGGAATACCCATGAACGAGAAAAAATTATTCGAGTACGGGGAACGAGTCTGCAACATAGAGAGAGCCATCATTGTGCGTGACGGAAGAACCAGAGCAACAGATGCTATCCCAGCCTTTTTCTTCAAAGTACCTGTATCAGACGGTGACCAAGCAGGAAGAATGCTCGACAAAGCCAAGTTTGAGAAGATGAAGGACGAGTACTACTCGCTCAGAGGCTGGGACCCAGAGTCTGGGTACCAAAAAGAAAGCACACTGAAGAAACTTGGCATGGGTGATGTCAGTAAACAGCTGAAAAAACTGAAAAAACTTGGTCCTGTGAAGATTAAGGAGGATGGATGAGTGTGAAGGTTCTAAACGTTGATATTGAGAAATGTACTGGATGCAGGACTTGTGAGACAGTGTGTTCTCTTATAAACACGGACCGGGTCCAACCGTCCAGATCTAGGATAAAGGTAATCAGGTATGAAAAACGAGGAGAATATCATAACTATATCCCTATGGTGTGCCAGCAATGCAGCACACCGTTATGCATGGATGTGTGTCCAACGAACGCTATCTCCAGAGACCCTGTTCTCGGAGCAATGTTGGTAGATGAACAAGCTTGCGTAGGTTGCAGGATCTGTAACATGGCGTGCCCAGTGGGAGGAATTAGTATTGATCCTGTGTCTAACGTGGCTTTCAAATGTGAGTTGTGTGGAGGAGACCCCGAGTGTGTCAAGTACTGTGACAGTGGAGCGCTTTCTTATGTTTCATTGGATAGACTTGACTCATCAATAAAAAGAAACAAGTCAGAAAACATTTCCGAACTATTCAAGTTGATGCAATCACTAAAATAGCTCTAATTTTTTTATAATTTTATTCGATCCGCATTTGTGTAGACCTTTAGTTGACCTTTCCCAATTGAAGCAAGAGTAACTCCCGATACTTCAGCCAGTCTCACACCAGATACTAAAGGAACAGTCATCGAGGCAACCACAGGGATACCTCCTCGAGCTGCTTTCTGCACCATCTCACCAGACTGTCTCCCGGTACTGAGAAGAACACACATGTTCGGGTCCACATGGTTGAGCGCAAGTGAGCCAATAACTTTGTCCACAGCATTATGCCTGCCCACGTCCTCGGCAAAGGCTAGTACTTCACTTTCATTTGTACAGATCATCGCGGCATGTGTTCCACGGGTCCTCGAATGAACATCGCTTTTCTGGCTGAGCTTCCTTATCATATCGAAAATTGTTTCAGCTTTAACATGTAGAGATGATCTAACTTGTGGTATTTTCACCTGTGATCCTGTTCTTCTTGGTTTTGCACTACAAGCGGTTACGATTAGGTTCATCATTCCGACTGAGATTTCTCGTAGATCGATTTCTTTGACGAGTTCTATATGCACATCGTTTTCTCTGAAAGTGATGGATCGTATTTCTTGTGGATTTTGGATTATGGCTTCGCTTATGAGGTGTCCTACTGCAAGTTCTTTTTTCATTTGTGGTGAAGCTATTAGGGTAACATGGTATTCCCCGTTGATGAAGATGCATATAGGTTCGTCGAGTGCTAACTCGTCGATGGTTTCCTCGGTGATTGGTTTTGGTTTCATTGTTATTATGTTGATTTTTCTGTTCTCGGTCACCATTGTGTATCCCTGTTTTTCATTGAATCTGCTGTTATATTAAATGAAGACTCAGTTAATGTTTAAATATCAAACACGTTATCGAAGAAGAACCCTCGACTAGATACCTGCCCTGATTATCGGGGTTGCTTGTGCCACGCTGGCGCGCGTAAAACAACGTCAACTTGAGTAAGATTTTTCCGGAAACACCATTTTAACCGAACATCCATGTTTTTTCACTTGGAATATCTACTTTAAGGTTAGTTCGTTGAAAATAAAGTCTCATTTATTTGACGTCTGTATAAAACCAAAGAGGTCAATAGCTAGTGCTTGTGATGCGTTTGTCTTATAGGCCTCTCTATGCCAAGGAAAGCTGTCATTGTTTTCAACGGCTTTCCAAGGGGAAACAAAGTTAATCGGAATCTCCCATAGTTTTAACGAATATTCGCCAACGAATTTATTATCTACACACGGAATTTCATTTATGTGACTATATATGGTTAGAGTCAAAGGATTCAAACTTGAAGGGGTTATGCCTGCGGTGGTAACGCCTTTCGACAAGCACGAAGAGTTCAACGAAGGGGCCTTCCGGAGCCTCATCGACTGGCTCATCAAGAAGGGAATTACTGGCATTGTCCCATGTGGAACGACCGGGGAGTTTTCCCTAATGTCCCAACTGGAGAGGGCCAAAGTCATCGAGGTTTGCGTCGACCAGGTGAATGGCAGGATACCGGTCATCGCGGGGACTGGGGACACGGCTACAAAACTGGTTATCGACGCGACGAAACACGCTTTGGATGGGGGAGCAGACGCAGCGATTATAGTCAATCCTTACTACATGAAGCCAAAGGGAGGGAAGGGGATCTTCGACCACTACCATGCCATCTCTCAAGCCGTGGACATCCCCATTGTCATCTACAACATCCCTGTCGCCACCCATCAGTATATCCCATGGCAGGTTGTGGAAGACTTGGCGGAACTGCCCAACGTAGTGGGAATGAAGGACTCTAGCGGCGACCTCAAGTACCTTGTCACGGTGCTGGAGAAGGTGAGCGACAAGATCGATGTCGTCTGTGGCTGGGACGAGGTGGTCCTCCCTGCCCTAGCCGCTGGGTGCAACGGGATGATCCTAGCCAGTGCCAATGTCATCACCCCCTACTGGCTGGACATCTACAACAAGATGAAGAAGGGGAAGCTGGATGAGGCTAGGGAGATCCAGAGGAAGATCCAGAAATTCACGAGACATATGGTGGCCAGCGGAGCTCTAGGGCCAAAGATCTGTCTCAACTACATGGGATTAAAGGTTGGGCTGACAAGGAGGCCCATCATCGTTGGGGACACCGTGAGCTACGAGCTCAGGGAGGAGCTCAGGATCGAGATGGAGAAACTGGGTCTCTTGGAGAAGAAGCCAGTCACCATCAAGGTGAAGCCCGACAAGCCCCTAGTGGAGCGTTTCTACGCCGTGGACGTTACCCCCGAGGTGATCGAGCAGTTCAGCCTCAGGACCGGGGAGGCCCTGGTGGACCCGACATCAAATGAGGTCGCCCACATCGACCTCCTTATTGGGGGCATCGATGGCCCCGTTGGTCATGCCTACGCCAACGCCCTCGCAAACCCAAGCAAGGAGAGGGAAGCCCTCCAAGTAATCCTGGAGCCAAACATGGCCGTGAAACCTCCCACGATACTCGTCCCCACAGTTCCCGTCAAGGGAATGAGGGATGCGAGCATGGTCTATGGACCTGCACAGGAAGGCATCGCGAAGGCCGTGACTCAATCAGTGGCAGATGGGATTCTCCCTAAAACCGACGAGCTAGCAATGATCGTGAACGTTTTCGTCCATCCATCCGCTAGCCGAAGACGTAGGGTCTATATCAACAACCTCAAAGCAATGCGCCACGCTATCAGGAAGGCAATGGAGGGTCGACCAACTCCAGAAGAGACATTAAAGCACAAAGACAATGCTCGCCATCCGTTCCGGGAAAGCCAGTGAATAGTTTCGCAGAGGAATATGAAGTAATGAAAGACATTAAAAAGAGATTAACCATCTCCAACCAGACACTAGAGGAGATAAACAAGTTTCTCGTTTCAGATCAAAACCCCGTAATAGATAACCTAGTTGATATCGTTGAAAAATATGGAGGAGTCAAGGAAATCAACCGCAAGGCACATGAATCTAGAAGAATCGAGAACCTTCTAAACCGCCTTGAGAATACAAATTCACAGTTTCTGAATGACATAATATGGCTCCAGGAACAAAGAGACGACAAGAACTTTGTCAGCCTCGATGAATACAAGAAAAAGATCCTAGGAGAAAACGCAGGATCAGTTGAATTCGACGAGTCACTCGCTGTAACCCTTGAGATCAGTGCATGCAACTTCTTTCCCTTCCTAGTTGAAGAAGCAAAAAAAGCAATCGACAACGAGGACTTGATGCCCTCTAGGTATATCCGTGTGAGGTCAATGAAAGAACAGGTCGAGGACGGGGACATAACTGCGTTCACGGCGGCCACAGAGGTTATCGGGGCCACCTATGTCCAGACATTGGACAACAAGGGCACTCTCCCCGGGGCGGACGGAAAACCGATAAACATCCACTTAGGGGGGCCTGAAACTATTGCTGGGTACTTCGGCGGTGTGGGGGTGCCGAACGAGTATGCGCTGAAGTGGGCGGACGAGCTTCTCCACTACTACACGGAGCACGGGGTTCGTGAGGTATTGAATGTGAATCCGGGCACCGTTGCCATAGGCTACCTATTATACAAGATGGGGATTGACATCCAGTTCAAAATCTCGGTTTTCATGGGGAACGACAACCCCTACGCTGTGTTATGGACTCTAATTGGCGCCAAGCTGTTCAGCCGCGAAGACGGGTCAACGCCGTTGATTGGTTTTAACCTCTCTAACTCGGTGAACAACTGGACAATGGAGCACTCTGCCCATGTGCGGGATGCAATGCATCTTGACGAGACTCGACTGGAGCACCACATAACGGAGACGTGGAAGAGCATCGTCAGGCAGCCCTACGACAGGCTGGACGAGCTGGTGGAGATCGCCGGTAAGGTGGCGAACATCAGCGCCAAGCACGAGGGAGGCGTTCCTAGCATCGAAGAGACCAGGGAGCACCAGTCAGACATTCTGGACTATTTCATGTCGAAGGAGCAGATCGAGGCCAGTGGGTTGATGCCTGCGTTGACTCAGAACTACCTAGACAAGCACGACGCAGTCAACAGGACAGCTAGGGTGCTCACAGAGAACGGTTTAGCTGTCATCCCAGCATGGAAACTCCATTAATTTCTATCTAGGGTTAATTTGGATGAAATTGTAGTATTTTTTATACTGTTGAGTAAAACTCTTATCTGGTGTTAGGTTGTCTGATTATTCTCAAGTTAGGAAATGGGTCGAGTATATAGTGCCCATGTATATGCGGGATTTTATGATTCCAGGAATGAGTGTTGCAATTGTCAAGGAAGGTGAAACCATCTATAGTGAAGGGTTTGGTGCAAGGGACCCGCAAAGGAATCTACCTGCTACCCCTGACACACTCTACGGGATAGGCAGCATCACCAAGAGCTTCGTAGCCATTGCGATCATGCAGCTGGCGGAGGAAGGGTTGCTTAGTGTAGATGATCCGGTTAGCCAGTACATCCCATTTAAGCTTGGTTTACCCGGTAAACCCATAAAGATCCATCATTTTCTCACCCACAGCAGCGGTCTCCCTAGTCTTGCCACAAGTAGTGTGGCGTTACACAGAGGCATCGGGATCGACACAGGGATTCCTTGGGGTAGCGTACAAGACTTTTACAGGTTGGTCAACGACGCTCAGGGAGAGATAGCAGCCGAGCCAGGGGTACGGTTCTTTTATCATAACGCAGCGTGGAGGATGCTGGGTCATATTGTACAGGAGCTCAGTGGACAGCCTTTCCATGTCTACATCAAAAAGATGATACTGGACCCTCTAGGAATGAATCGAAGTACACTGAAAACAGCTGACTTCAACTCTGACCCCAATCACATTGTTCCGCACTGGAAAAAACCAGACGGCACAGTGGAGTCTTCCTGGTTCCCTTATCCAGATCCTGAGGATAACCCTGAGTTCAGCTTCATCTCCGCTGCTGGGGGCATCATTAGCAGTGTCAACGAGATGACTAGATACCTCGATGTTCACATCAACAAGGGATCTTATGAGGGTGGAAGACTTGCATGTCCGGAAAGTTTCGATAAGATGCACTCATTTTACTCAAAACGAGCTGATAATCTGTATGGGGAGCTTGGGTATGGTTACGGGGTTGGGATAACCCCTGATTTCCATGGGTATAAGATGATAAGCCACGGTGGCAGTATCCTCGTTTCTACGGCTCACATGTCCTTTATCCCTGAGCTCAAGGCTGGGGTAATCATGATGGCTAACTCTGCGGCTCCTCCATGGGGAGAAATAGCTGAGGGTATCTACTGTACTCTCTTAGGTTTGGATCCTTTTGAGGAGGTACCCAGTTTAAATGTGAAGAAAAAGCTCAGATTGTTGTCTGGGGCCTATAAGACCTTTAAGGGTATTGAGAGTGTTGAGGTTCAGTACAAGGGTGGGATGCTGTACTTGCGTTCGAAGACTCCGTTCACTGACTCTTTGACCCCATTAATTCCTCGGGACTCGTTGTTGGGGTTGACAATGTTCTATATTTACATGGATGGAGTAGAGTCCCCAGTCGAGTTCCAGGTGCAAGATAACGGTGACATCGATCTCTATATCGAGAGATACCGTTACCACAAGACCAGATAACCTAGGAAAATAGATCCGACTAATGGACAACGTTTTCCAGTTGTTCCAGTTCATCTACTTTTTTACTCCTCTCAGTCATCCTTTTATTACCTCTAAGAGTAAACTTATCAATTAAAAGTCGTGGGATCTATGAATCAAAAAAAGGTTATCGATATCGTAAAAGAGCAGAACAGGTGGCGGCGGAAAGAGTGTCTGAACCTCATCGCCAGCGAGAGTCTAATGTCCCCCCTCGCCGAGAGCTTATACAGCTCAGACTTTGAGGGCAGGTATAATGAGCACATCGGCCACGAATGTCACTACGAGGGAACTGAGCTCTCGTACGAGATAGAGGAGATCTGCAACCAACTCTTCAGGAACCACTTTGAGACCCCATACACCGATGTCCGACCTATCTCGGGTGCCATCGCCAACCTCATAGTCTATAACGCCCTGACAAGGCCAGGGGACATCCTGGTAAGCCTCGGCATACCCAACGGCGCCCACATCAGCCACACTAGATGGGGCCCCGCCGGGATAAGGGGACTGAAGAACGTGGACATGTTCTTCGACCCCGAAACTATGAACATCAACGTTGAGCGAACCGTGGACATCATCAGGGCCTCGGCCCCCAAACTAGTCATGTTCGGGGCCTCCATGTTCCTATTCCCTGAGCCCATCAAAGAGATCCGTGAACAGGTAGACCCGGACATCAAGTTCATCTACGACGCCGCCCACGTCCTCGGCCTCGTCTACAACCGGCTCTTCCAGGAGCCCTTCAAAGAGGGCGTCGATCTTATCACATCAAGCACCCACAAGACGTTCCAAGGTCCCCAGGGAGGCATCATTATTGGGAGTCCGGGGCTATCCAAGAAGGACTGGACGAAGATCGATCTTTCAGTATTTCCTGGGACCCTGAGCAACACTCACATTCACAGATTCCCGAGCCTAGCAGTCACTGCCCTCGAGATGAACGAGTTCGGGGAGGAATACGCCAGTCAGGTCGTCAGGAACGCCAAGGCCTTCGGTAAGGCTCTCTATGATCGGGAGCTCAAGGCTCTTTGCCCAAATCTCGGTTTCACTGAGAGTCATCAGGTCATTGTGGATGTTAAGGAGTATGGGGGAGGCAGGAAGGTAGCCAGTAGGATGGCCCAATGTAATGTCATATGTAACAAGATGGCCCTGCCTAACGATACAAGTAAGGATGCTACTCATAATCCTTCAGGCATTAGGCTGGGAGTCCAAGAGCTTACCCGTTGGGGGATGAAGGAGAAAGAGATGGACGACGTAGCGGAGTTCTACAAGCGCGTCATCATTGACGGGGAATCCGTTGAGAAGGTCAAGGCGGACGTTATGGCCTATAAGGCGCAGTACCCTGATATCCATTACTGTTTCTCTCTGGAATGATGAGCGCCTTGGTGCGGAAGTTTTTTCCTTTCCTCTCTTGAGGCGCGCGTGTTTGGTTGATATTAGCTAGTTTGTAATCTTATTTTGGTTCCTTCACTCATTCCAAGAAGTTCCCTGGCGTTACCTTGGTTAACAGATATCTCAAGATAGCCACCTCCGGCTACAAGGAGAAGCAACTCACCTTTCTCGACAGCGCTAAATCTCCTCACATATGGAATAGTATACTCTCTGTCCTCTACTATTAATTTGAACAATGCTTTGCTGTCAACTCCTATCAACTTCAAGGTCTCATAGGTAATGTTAGTAACCGTGTTACCAAAACCATCAATATGTATCACATTTCCATGTATGACGTTCCCCACGATCTCTGGTTGATAATATGGGAGCCTTATGATCTCATCGATCTTGGTCCCTATCTCGTCAGGCGAGACCCCTTTTGAGAGAAGAGCTCCTGTTGGCCCGAAAACGTCTCTGCCGTCGAAGACATCACTAACTTTACTTGGAAGCATCTCAAGATTGGTTATCTCCCAGGCTTGTTCAAAGCCAATACGATCGGCCGCTGGAGCCATCAGTCCATTATCTGGGCCTACGAACCACATGTTCTTTGCTTTAATGATTATACCTTTTCTTGCGCTCCCCACCCCAGGGTCTACAACCCCAACATGTATCGTGCCTTCAGGGAAATAGGGCGCTGAGCGGGTCATGTGGAAGGCTCCTGAGGAGATGTCATAGTTACCTACGTCATGGCTTATGTCAATGATTGTGGCTTCGGGGTTGATCTTTAGGATTGCTCCCTTGACTTCTGCTACGTAGCTATCCATTATTCCGTAATCGGTAAGGAGGGTGATGACTGTCATATCACATGTATAGAATTAAGGCAATAAAACGTTTAGAAAACGTCTTCCTTCGGAGCGAGCACCCCTTTCTAAAAACTACAGAGTACGACCTTGCTTCAGACTAGCTCTTCCGTTCAATAGCTGTTTGTAGTGCGTGCGTCAGGAGAAGTTGATTGGTTTGATGATACTATTTCATCAAACATGCATAAAGTGACATCAGCTAAGATAAATCAAAGAAAAACATAATCCTCTTATCTATCCTCCAACCCAAACTAACTTTAGCTTGAGTTTCCTTAACATCTTCCGAAGAAAAAGACCCGAGATAACTGTACTAGATTTACTGGATAAACATCTCTCACTATGTGTCAAAACATCATATCACCTACTCGTCGCGGTTACCGAAAAAATAAAAGAAAACAGCAATCAATCAAACAAACACATTACAACTATTTCTGAAACAGAAGAAGAGGCCGACAACGTACGTAGAGAAATAATCAACACACTAGCAACCGGAATCCTACCACCCCTAAGCAAAGAAGATATGATGCAGTTAATCAACAGACTGGACAAGGTGGCTGACTGGTCCAAGGAAGCGGGAAGGATCCTAGGAATAGTCGACATGAATAAAATAACACAAAAACTCAAGCAACTGATATTAGAACAAACCAAACTCGCGTACCAATGCACTCAGGGACTATCCCATGTGGTAAAGACTTTATACATTGACCAAAAAAAAGCACTGGACCTATGTAACCTTGTAGAGATCATCGAGCA
>JAUWLH010000285.1 GCA_030613835.1 Candidatus Bathyarchaeota archaeon
CAAGGACCCTTGAGAACTTTCTTGATTGGTGCATCGAGCTGGGGGGGAGGGGAAGTGCCGTTACCATCTACAGCTTCAGCACGGAGAACTTCAACAGGGACCCAAAGGAGCTAGAGGAGCTGTTTAAGGTTTTCAGTGACAACTTGGAGAAGCTGCTCACTGCACCCAGGATCCACGATAAAGGCGTCAGGGTGAAAGCGATAGGCAGGGTCGAGACGCTGCCTGAGCACATCCAGGAACTCATCAAGAAGGTCGAGGATGCCACGGTAAATTATGACTCTTTTTACTTGAACATAGCCATCGCTTACGGTGGAAGGGCTGAGATCATCGATGCGACCAGGCTCATCGCACACAAGGTAAAAGAGGGGCTGATTGAACCCAAGGATATCGACGAGGGCGTAATCGAGGCGCATCTCTACACGTCACATCTTCCGAACCCTGATCCCGATTTAATAATACGTACGTCGGGCGAGGCACGCCTCAGTAACTTCATGGTTTGGCAATCCGCTTATAGTGAGCTGTTTCTGGTGGACGTTTACTGGCCCAGCTTCAGAAAAATCGACCTCATGAGGGCCATCAGGGGCTACCAGATGCGACAGAGGCGTTTCGGGAAGTAATAGGGAAGACTTTTATGAGTTTTCTGGGTTGTATTAATCTCACTGGTTGAGAGTAACTGGGTCCGGTAGCCATGAACGACCATAATCCCGCAGTAATACCTAGTAATACGTACGGTGTTCGAGAATTATCGAACAATGGTCTCTAAACGTTATATTAAACATGTTAACATGGACCGCGGACCCGGTTAGAGTTAACCATATAGGGTAAATGAAAGGTGCACTTGGGGGAGATGCCGAATGGTACACATCAGTAGAATGCATATTCGAAATTTCAAATCGTTCGGTGGTGAGCCCATCAAGCTCAACTTCCAGCCCGGTTTTAATATCATCACAGGGCCAAACGGCAGCGGAAAGAGCAACATCCTTGACGCCGTCCAGTTTGTGCTGGGCGAACTCGGCAGCAAGCGCATGAGGGCCCCCGACCTCGGTGGATTGATCTACGACGGAGCAGGCGAGGACCACGCCGGTAGGGCGCAGGTAACTCACGTGAGCCTCTACTTCGACAACTCCGACAGGGGACTCGCCGTTGACAGGAAGACAGTCATCATAGGCAGGAAGATGGACAGGAATGGCAAGAGCACCTACCTGCTTAACGGGAAACGCACAAGCAGGCGTCAACTCGTTGTACTCTTGGAGCTGGCCGGAATCTCCGCAGGCGGTTACAACATTGTATTACAGGGCACGGCGACGAGGCTCAGCGACCTCACGCCACGCGAGAGGATGGACGCCCTTGAGGATCTGGTGGGCATCAGGGAGTACGATGTCAAGAAGAACGAGGCGAGGGTCCGGCTCAACGAGGCCGAGAGGAAGATTGAGGTGGCCTCGGCAAGGATCGAGGAGATAAAGAAACAGGTCAACGAGCTGGAAAAGCAGAGGAACATGGCTTTACTATTCAACCTCCTAGACGAGGAGGAGGGCAGGCTGGCCGCCCAGAGGCTCAGCGCCCAGATCAACGACCTTGAGGACAGGCTGAACGGGCTTGACGCCCAGATCCTTGAGAGACAGGCCGAGGGAAAGGGCTTGGAGGAGGAGCGCCAAAAGTTCATGGATGAGAGGCGCGATGCCCAGCAGAGGATGGACGAGTTCAACAGGGAGGCCACAGAGAGGGGAAACACCAGGCTGCCGCTGCTGAAATCAGAACTCGTGGGGAAGAACACGTTAAAGAGCTCGCTACAGGCGCGTATGAGGGAGATCCAGCAGAGGAAGCTCAGCCTGGACAGGCTGATGCTGGACAAGGAGGCCGAGATAGAGAAATCAAAGGGTGAGATCGGCTCACGGAACGAGAGGCTGGAATCAATCACAGGTGAAGAATCAGGGCTCGTGATGGAGCTGGATGGTAAACATCTGGATCTATCCAACATAAACCAGAGCATCATGGTGGCCAGGGAGTCGTTGGAGCTAAACCAGTTGCATCTGGAGGACCTCACAGAGTCCCTCATACCACTCCAGGAGATGCTCACAGGCATCGAGACTGATATCAACAAGCGCAGCTTCGGCGCCGAGACAGCGGACGAGAAGATCGCGGGATACAAGGAGAGGGAGAAGGCGTTCCACGAGCGCAGGAGCAGCCTCAAGAACTCGATAGACGAGTACGAGACCCTGAAGAACGACGAGGCCACCAAGCTGGAGGACATGATTCAGACCGTGGAGGGCCAAGTCTCAAGGCAGAGGGAGATCAGGAACACCATCGAGGGCGCAAACCAGCTGGCCAAGGACGCCGAGACCACAATCACCGAGCTTTCCGCTAAAAGGGATCTCTGGAAGAACATAGTCACCGAGGAGAAGGCCCTTGAGAGGATCAGGGAGATCGGAGATGCCGGCGCAATGGAGGGCTACCACGGCCCCCTCAGGACCTTCATCAGGATAGACCTCCAGAACCAACGGGGCGTCACCAGCAGCAGCAACGGCTGGATCAACGCAGTGGTGGTTGACGACTACGAGACGGCCAAGGAGCATGTAGAGAGGCTTAAGAAGACCAAG
>JAUWLH010000159.1 GCA_030613835.1 Candidatus Bathyarchaeota archaeon
GTTAAAAGATTTGGTGGACTGGGAGGGAATTGAACCCCCGACCTCTTGATTGCCAACCAAGCATTCTACCACTGAACCACCAGCCCGGTACGGCAAAGATGCGCCAATCTGTTTCTTAAACCTTTCCCAGCCTGTAATGTGGGCTACTAGAGCCTCGCTGCAAGGGTTTTTCCCAGCGCCTTGCAGGCATCAAGCACGCTGGCGTCCGGTGACCCAACTGACTCCACGGTCTCACCGACCACGTCACCGAGCCTGTTGAACAGCTTCTCGAAGGATTCCTTTGCCCTTCCCCCACCGCCGTGACTGAGGAAGAGCACTACGCGCTTACCCGTTATGCCCTTCACACCGTTCCTCTCGGCGATGTAGATATCGTCCATGAATGTCTTCAGAGTCCCCGCCATGTAGCTGAAGTAGTCGGGGGTCCCCACCGCGATGCAGTCGTACCCCGGGACCTTTGTCACGTCAAACCGTTTCTCATTGGTGTTCCAAAGAGTTGCCCCATCCCCGAACCCCTCTGCGACGGCCTCCGCCATCTTCCCTGTGTTCCCATGCTGCTGCGAGTGGTAGATAATCAGTGCCTTCATTTCATTCACCTAGTATTGGTAACTCCTCGGCTCCATGTTCAGATAAAGTTTTAGACGGTACAGAGAATGATCCCCCCGCTCCGAGACAAAGCCATGGCAAACGCAACATGACGGTGGCCTCTGTGAATGTTCACCGTTATATTACCCTGTAAAGCAAACTCGGAAAACTATTTAATTAGCAATTCGTCCCTAGCCATAATATGAAAGTCAGCGTCGTGATTCCTGCCCTGAACGAGGAGGGAATGATCGAGCAGTGCCTAACCTCGATACGACAACAGGATGTGCCCGTTGAGCTAATTCTCATTGACAACGGCAGCGTCGACAGGACCCCCGAGATAGCCGGGAGGATAGCCGACAAGGTCTTCATCAAGCCGGGACTTACCCTCGCAGAGATGAGGGACTTTGGTGCCCGAGAGGCGACGGGTGACATCATCGTGACCACCGACGCCGACTGCATCGCGCCGCCCGACTGGATATCAAGTCTCATCAAGCCATTTGAGAACCCTAAAGTTGTCGCTGTGGGAGGTGTCATCAGACCACTAAACGTAAACTACCTCAGTAGTTTTTACTGCTGGATGTCCTCAATAATGCAGGGGATATTCGGCTTCTTTCAGGGCGCCAACATGGCGTACAAGAAGGACGCCTACCTCAGGTCACCGGGATACGCATCGGCTAAACGGGCAGAGGACTGGAACCTATCATGGCATATCAGGAAACAGGGAAAGACCAGATATGTACGAAAGGCGATTACGAGGACTGAGATACCATTTGACAGGCAGATCGAGTACCCCAGTGGCATCCTGTGTACTATCCTCTCAATTATGGGTTTCCTCCTGAACATACCGATGCTTATGGGCATAGGCGCGGGCTTCGTGGGGAGCGAGATGTTCACTTTTCTGTATAGACACAAGTCTAACCTGAGGAGGAGCCACCTCGCCCTCGCTGGAATAGTTGTCCTTTACGCGTCCCAGAAGTTCATCGATGCCCTGAGCTTCAACCTTAGCGTCGGTTTCCTTCTGGGCATCTTCGGTTTCCATGTCATCAACGATGACCTGAGGCAGGCAATAGAGGAGCTGAAACTCTACAAGGCCAGGAAGGAGCCGGACCCCGGAATCACCGGCATGATCAAGCAGCAGCTCATAAAGCTCCTGGAAATATAGCCATGCCCTTCTCAATAAAGTTCACAGCTAGGGGACACCCCAACGTCAAGTCAACTCACAAGACCACCTTCATGACTACCATGGAGGATGAACTCTCCAAGAGAGGTGACTGCATCATAGTGGTTGGCTCCGAAATGGGTCTAAGGGGTATGCCTAACGAGGCAAAGAGGCTGGCGAGGGAAGAGGACACCCAGATAACATTCAGGCTGACCGTGGACGATCTGGTCTTCGAGGCACAGGGTCATGGGCACCCAGATCTGGAATATACAGACCCCGTCGACATGGTTGCTAGGAGGAGCAGCTACACATGCGGCAGGACACTGATGATAGACTCGAACAAGACCTCCATGGAAATACCCGAGGCGGTGGTTGAGGCGTTAAAGAACCCCAAAACCATGGTCCAGATCGAGATAACTTACGAAAAAAAGCCGATACGCGGTTCCATAAACCTTACACGACCCTAACAAATACCTCGGGCACCCGGTTCAAGCCCAATCGATGAATTAAGAAGAGTTTAAACCCACGTGGTATCTGGTATAGCATTCCACACCGGTGAAAAAATGACGCCAAAACTCACAGTGCAGGAACTCGAGGGTCTTTCTCCAAAGATTCGGGCCAACATCCTACGATTGATACACGACGCAAAATCTGGGCACCCGGGAGGGAGCCTCAGCAGCGTCGAGATCATGCTATCGTTATACTTCAACGTTATGAACAGGGACCCTGAGGACCCCGAGCGTGACCGGTTCATCCTCAGCAAGGGACACGTGGCGCCCCTGCTCTACTCGGTGCTAATGGAGGCGGGTTACATACCCCAGTCCACCGACAACCTGAGGGAGTATGGGGGTATCCTGCAGGGACACCCAGACGCCATGAAGACAAGGGGCGTCGAGATATCAAGCGGGAGCCTTGGAAACGGGCTAGCCGTGGCGGCGGGATTGGCTGCGGCCGCCAAGATCGACGGAAAGAAGACCCGGGTCTACTGCCTGCTCGGCGACGGCGAGTGCGACGAGGGGCTGGTGTGGGAGGCGGCAATGATGGCGCCCCACCGCAAGCTGGGCAACCTGACCGCCATAGTTGACAGGAATATGCTCCAGATCGATGGTTGCACCGAGGATGTTGTATGTTTAGAGCCTTTCCATGACAAGTGGAAGGCCTTTAACTGGAACGTGTTGGAGGTTGACGGGCACAGCTACGAGGAGCTGCTGGTGGCGTTCATGAAGGCGGACGAGTCCCTGGATGTACCGACGATGATCATAGCAAACACAGTAAAGGGCAAAGGCGTCAGCTTCATGGAGAACGTGGTAGGGTTCCACGGTAAGGCACCGACAACGGAGGAGCTGCATCAGGCACTCTCCGAGCTGGGGGAGGAGACACAATGATATCAACAAGGGACGCCTACGGCGAGTGGCTCGCCGAGAACGGCGGTAAAAAGGAAATAGTAGTTGTGGATGCGGACCTGTCTGCGTCAACAAGGACAAATAAATTCGCCGCAAAGTACCCTGAGCGATTCTTTGACGTGGGCGCGGCCGAGCAGAACCTGATCGCCTTCTCGTCGGGCTTGGCCCTGGGAGGAAAGAGGGTGTTCGCGTCGAGCTTCGCGTACTTCCAAACCGCAAGGGCATGGGACCAGATACGGAACTTGGTCGCCCACGATAAGCTCAACGTGGCGCTTGTATCATCCCATGGTGGCCTGAGTTGCGCATCGGACGGCGCGAGCCACATGGCGATTGAGGAGCTAGCCATTCTGAGAGTGATCCCCAACATGCAGATCATCGTGCCATGCGATGCCGAGGAGACCAAGAACGCGCTGGACACCATCATAGAGAGCCAGGGGCCCTTCTATATGCGACTGAGGCGCGAGAAGGAGCACATACTGGAAAAGAACTATGATTTCAAGCTGGGAAAAGCCGAGGTCATGCGGGAGGGTTCTGATATATCACTAGTCACGACAGGTAGTATGGTCTACTACACGCTTCAAGCCGCTGAGGCACTGGCAGCCGAGGGGGTTGACGCGGAAGTCATTAGCGTGCACACCATCAAGCCCTTCGACCAGGCAGCGATCATAAAGTCAACCAAGAAGACCGGGACCGTCCTCACAGTTGAGCAGCACCAGGTTGCAGGAGGACTGGGCGGTATAGTAGCCGAGACTCTTTCGGAGAACCACCCCACATTGATGAGAAGGATGGGCGTTGAGGACAGCTTCAGTGAAACGACGAGGACATACAATGAACTGCTTGTTCACCACAAGTTGACCTCACCCGATATCCAAGCAGCCGCCCAAACGTTAATAGAAAAAACGAGGAAGTAACAGACATGGAATTCTATATCGACACGGCCGAGATCGAGGCAATCAAGAAGTACTGGGACATGGGCGTCATTGACGGCGTAACCACCAACCCCACTCTTATAGCAAGGTCGGGCAGGATATTTAGCGAGGTAGTAGCCGAGATCGCCGAGATCGTCAAGGGCCCCATCAGCGTCGAGGCCGTAAGCGAGACAGCAGAGGAGCTCATCGAGGAGTCAAAAAAGCTTGCCGAGTACGGCGAGCATATTGTGGTCAAGATACCAATG
>JAUWLH010000099.1 GCA_030613835.1 Candidatus Bathyarchaeota archaeon
CGTGTTCTCCTTCATCTACAGCTCAGCCAGCGGAGGGATAGCCAGTCTCTACGCCAAGAACCGGGTGGTGATTGAGCCGGTAGAGGACGGGACATACTCACCAACCCTGTTCACTGACGGGGACAATGAGAGCGTAAAGAAATCAGGCGGCTTCATGAGACGGGTCTGTCTTGACTGGAGCATGAAAAGGGAGGGCCAGTAGTGGAAACGTCTTTAACACTCAAAGGGGGACTTCAAACGTTATGAGCGGCGAGACCCACATGATCCATTTCTCGTTAATGGACGCGTACAGGCTGGGGATAGGTTACATCCGCCGCCGCTTCCAGAGGACGGCTATCAACGTGACCTCGATCGCGCTGGCCAACAGCTTCCTTACAAGCCTTGCCCTCACAGACATATTCTACCAGACATACTCCGCCATCGATGGAGGGGCCCTTAGGGTGGACGCCTACCAGTACTGGCTCGTGGCTGTGGCCCTGATAGTATCAGTCGTCGGGATCACAAACGCGATGCTGATCTCGGTCTACGAGAGAACAAAGGAGATAGGCACGATGAAATGTTTAGGTGCGCTGGATCAGCATATCGTTATGCTGTTCCTCGTGGAGGCAGTGATACAGGGTTCGCTGGGAGGAGTGATCGGTTACTTCTTGGGGGTCTTGGCTGCGATGGCATCGGCGGGGTTCACAACTGGATTTGATATCATCTTTAAAGTCGGGGCCCTGGACCTGGCTGTTTACTTGGTCGGGACAACGGCTATGAGTGTTGTCCTCAGCGTCGTTGCATCGATGTACCCAGCGTGGAGGGCGAGCAAATTGCTCCCGGTGGAGGCGTTAAGATATGAGTTATGATACAGTTATTGAGTTAAGGAATCTTCTGAGATACTACCAGATGGGTGACGAGACGGTCAAGGCACTTAACGGGGTTGATCTCAACATCGGAAGGGGCGAGTACGTCAGCATAGTCGGTCCCAGCGGTTCCGGTAAGACCACGTTATTCAACCTCATAGGTGGACTAGACAAGCCGACGGACGGGAACGTGTTCATAGACGGGGTTGATATTAGCCAGTTGGACGCTTACGAGCTTGCGTGGCTCAGGTGCAGGAAGATAGGCTACATTTTCCAGAGCTTCAACCTAATACAGGTGCTAACTGCCCTGGAGAACGTGGCCCTGCCAACAGTTTTCGCGGGTACGCCCAACGATGAGGGGTACAAGAAGGCGGAAAAGTTGCTTGAAATGGTGGGACTAAAGGACCGTATCCACCACAGACCCGGGGAACTCTCGGCGGGTCAGCAGCAGAGGGTAGCGATAGCGCGGGCCCTTGCCAATGACCCTGCCATCATCCTCGCTGACGAGCCCACGGGAAACCTTGACCTGAACACCGGCACGGAGATTATCGATCTACTGCATGGTCTCAACAAGTCCAAGGGACTGACGCTTATTGCCGCGACCCATGACCTCAAGATGATCAGGGCAAGCGACAGGATCGTCTGGATGAGAGACGGACAAGTGGAGAAGATCGAGAGGAGTTAATCACTCTTCATCGATGTATAATCCAAGGTTATTCTTCTGACAATCGATCCCACAACGTGTACATAACTAGAGTCACCGATACTATCCATCTCGACGGTGCATTCTGATTCATCACTGCGTACGATTTTTATCTCGTTTTTTGTGTACAGGGTACCGGTTGAGGCCTGAACTGACCTGTAGATGAAGGTTATCCGCCTCTCATCCTTGTTGAACTTGATTCTCGAAGTCATTTCAATGGGGTGAGTTGTCAACCGCTGTAGCTGTTCCTCCATGAACCCAAGATAGAGGTCAACCTCCTCAGGCTCAAGAATGACAGGTATCCTCAACTTCCAAGGCTTGTCGAACCCGCCACTGGACTTGTCGATCTGCCACCGCCTCATGAGGCTGGGCGTGATTACCGTGCTGTTGCGGAGGGCGGCGTAGGCCCCAGTTAGGATGGCGGAGATGGCTAACCCAATGCTTGCAAGGCTCCAGACGGCTGAGACCTTCTGGTGGACCTGTAGGCCGATGTTCAGGTACGCCAACCCCTTGTAGACCCCAAGACCAGCCAAGTAGCCCAGACCACCTGCGATAAAACCCGTGATAGTTGCCTCGGCGACGAAAATAGCAGAGACCTGAGCGGGGTTTAACCCAACCGAACTGAGTATCTCGATCTCCTTTCTTCGCTCAAACATACTGTTGAGCATAGTGACAACCACGTTAAGGACGACGATTACCCAGGGGATAATCAGGCTAGCGCCTTTTCCCTCGAAGTAGTTACCTAACCTATAAAACATGAAGCTCTCATCCGTGGATGAATAAGCCAAGTATCCTCTTTCAAGCGCGAGTCTCTCCGCGAACTCGTCCCCGCTAAAGGAGGACTCAAGGGAGAATCCGATACGCCGCACGCCAACCAAGGGGAAACTTGAGATGGTGTCGAGGTTGATAATCATCTGTTCAGATGTCTCAACCTCCTCTATTACCCAGGTAGGATTCTCGCCCTCTGGGCTGATGTTTACCCATTTCTCGCTCAAATAAGGTGTTCCATCGAGGTCTCTTAACCTGGAAAACGCCGAGTCCTCGAAGATTCCATCGACGGGAAGAGACAGCCCTCCATAGGATACATGTTCCCCCAGCTGGATACTCGATTCCTCGCTGAATGATTCGCTTATTAGTACACCATGCAATGGCAGAGACCCTGAGATTAGAACCTCCCCCAGTCCAATGTTATCGAACTCGGTCACCGTCCCACCGATGACCCCGTATACTTGCACACCGTTAAACGTAAACATCGGACCACGGAGAGGCAGGTTCTCAGCCTTGACGTACAACGACTGCACCTCATCCTGGTTCAGCAACCACTCCTCCTCAGGAGTATCATATGACAGGAACGTCGGGTCATATTTGACCCAGCTACCATCCCGTATAAACACACCATTCCATGATGACTTTGGCTGGGAACTCCCGGTTACAACCCCGTAGCCCTCCGAGAAGCTTGTCAGGGTAACGAAGCTCATGACCAGAAGCGTCAGCGAAATCAGTGTTAAAAGGAACCTGAGCTTTCTCTTGCGCAGGCTCCTCTTGGCGAGGTTGAATATTGGCGCGACAAGGTTCCTCGTGTGTACCCGTCCATCGCTTGAGCCGATCCTGAATATATCCGGAAAAAACCTGCCAATAACAGTGAAACCGAGTAGGAACCCCATAGCAACAAGCGCAAATATGTTAAGGGGAATCGTCCTACTGCCGGGATAAGTGAAGTAGAAAAACGTGAGGCTGATAGTGTAGACCACCATGTCAACGATAACCCTAGAAATGGGCTCATCGATGACAAGATAACCCAGAATAAACGAACTCACCGCGAGGAAGCCCATGAGAACAAAAACGGAGAAACTTGCTTCCCGGTACATGGCATCCAGCTCGGCGTTGGTATGCACAAAGAGAATGTATCCTCGTTTCAGAGAGTCGAAGCTCTTCGCGTACTCACTGTCATCGTAATAACCCTTAGCTTCATCTATCTGCCTAACCCCTGTTGTTAGCGCAGTCTCTTGCCGGGCTAAATAGAATCCATAGCCCTCCATCTCAGCCAGCCTCGATTCTAGGGCTTCTTGTGAACTCCTTGAAATCCGCTCACTGGTGAGTAGCGTGTAAAACCTGAGGTCAATAATATTCGATTCCCCTGCACCGATAGGTCCGATGTCGAACTCCAATCCGCGTGTAACGACACGAGTTGCGATCAAGTAGGTGCTATTGATGGAAACCGTTGATGATTTATCAGCTGGGATTGGTATAATATTCAAAGGAATCTCAAAAATCTTGTTAAAACCCTGGTAGTTTGTTCCGAACTTGAGGGGAAATCCAGTCGAATTAATAACGGCCCCGTTTGAGTCCTTTATGAAAATCTCAACTTGGAGTGGCAGTACCTCCGAGTCGATATATTGTAGGTCCCCCTTGAGGTCGATGTAAGCGCCATGCTGAAGTGAAACGAGTTTCCCGGAGACGCTCCCATTTACCCTGAACATGGATGGAAGATAATCCAATCCAGCGTTTACCTGGCAAACATAATAGCCCTCATCTAGTTCCATGGAAAAGAGGCCGGAAGCATCGGTGGACACAACACCGATCCTCAGGAAATCTCGGAAGAACGTGACGTTGGCCATCTCTACGGGCTGGCCGTCCGGGTCCAAGATCATCCCGTCGATATCAGCGGAGGCTACCCCATACCCGAAAAAAAGGATGACAATGTATGCTAGGGTGAATAAAGCGTATTGTCTGAATCCTTTGCGCCTCATCTTGTTAATCACAATGATTGCCTACCTTAAGTAAAAATCTTAAGCTTGTCATCCCAGGTTTTAACCATGAGGATCAGGATAACCACCGAATCAACTGGATCGGTGGAAGCCGAGATTACCGATGAGAACCCGGTCACCGCGAAGGCGATACTGGATGCCCTACCAATAAAGGGGCGTGCAAACACCTGGGGGGAAGAGGTCTACTTCACAATCCCCGTCGAGGGGGACGTCGAGAACCCCAAGGTTGTGGTGGACCTGGGGGACCTGGCGTTTTGGCCCCCTGGAAATGCCTTCTGCATCTTCTTTGGGCCAACCCCCATGAGCAAGGGGGATGAGATCAGGCCGGCCAGCGAGGTGAACGTGTTCGGTAGGATCATCGGCGACCCAAAGGTGTTCAAGAGGGTCAGGGGCGGCGAAGAGGTAATCATCGAAGCAGCCTAGTTCTCCGCGAGCCATAGTTTCTCGGTCAGGTGATCGAATCGCAACGTGCGCGTTAACTAGGTCATCTGCCCTGAACACACAAGTGTATAAATCCATGATCACGCGCGGCCCCCACTGGGACAACTTGAATGCCTCTGTCTTCACACGACCTTAGGTATATTTAGCATCAGTTATCTATAATAATTATCCTCAGGTAACAGTTTTAATCGAGTAAAGACGGCTAACCTGTATGGGGTCCCCCAAGGATTACCTTGAGATCATGCGGCCAGTGAACTCGATCATGCTGGGCGTGGCAATAATCATTGGGGCCTTCATCACAGGGGGCACACAGATTCTAAGCGACTGGTGGTCCTTGGTGTACGCATTCCTGACAGGGTTCACCATGAGCGGGGCCGCCATGGCGATAAACGATTACTACGACAGGGAGATAGATGCGATAAACGAGCCCAAAAGGGCCATACCCAGCGGCAGGATAAGCCCGAGGTCGGCAGTGATATTCACAGGCATCCTGAGCGTCATCGGACTAGCCTCTTCCTACATGATATCCCTGGAGGCGCTATTGATTGCGGTATTCGCGTGGTTTGTCATGATGGCCTACTCTATCTGGGGCAAGAAAACGGGTTTCTTAGGCAACCTAATGGTAAGCGTCTCGGTGGCACTCCCCTTCATGTACGGAGGAGTCATGACAGGGTCACTCGCCGCCTCCCTCAGCTTCAGCGGCATCGCGTTCCTCGCAAACACGGGTAGGGAGATAACCAAGGGCATAGTCGATGTGGACGGCGACAGGGAGGAAGGTATCAGGACCATCGCGGTCACCAGTGGCGAGAAGAATGCGGCAAGGGTAGCATCACTATTCTTCCTCTTGGCTGTTCTTGTATCAATATACCCCATATACAGCCAGCTTGTTTCCTTCTGGTACATCCCCTTCGTGGCCATAACAGATCTGGGGCTCATCTACAGCAGTTATCAGGTTATGAGTGATCCCACGAGGGAGACGAGCAGGCAGGTCAAAACCAGGATACTCTACCTTATGCTCGTAGGTTTAATCGGCTTCGCAGCTGGAAGCCTACTTTAAAAATAATTTTCGACCAAGGAACCCTTAACAAATCTATAACAGATTAGAAAAGAGGGGGGATTCGAACCCTACCGCGAGATGTGGTGATATCACCTCTCACC
>JAUWLH010000133.1 GCA_030613835.1 Candidatus Bathyarchaeota archaeon
TAGCTGAGAAACTAAAAGGAAAAAGATAATACCTCAAATCGAGTCCTATCCACCTTTTATTTATTTATTACATATGCAATTTGAAACAATTTTAAAAAATAGGATGTTTAAAAAAAGTGCGCTAGCTAACTAAATTGCTTAAATAAAGCAATAAAACAATAAATAAACCGCAAAAATTCTATATTTATGATAAATGTAAACGAGAGAATGTAGCTCTTGCCCGGCTCTTTTTTCAATACGCATTTTGGATTCACCGGATAACTATCAGGTCATCAATAAATAAGAAAAGTAGAAAATATGGTTTCAACATTATATCATAATGTTGCAGAGCCCGTAAAAAATGATCACTTATCCGCGAGCGCTGATGCTGAGATGAGGGTGGGGGCCCTCTCCCGTATCAGGAACTTCATATCCCGTACCGTAGCCCTCGCCGCCTCTAATGCTACCTGGATATCCTGTCCAGTCTGCACGACTGAGATGTTAGGATGCCCCAGAATGAAGACTCCTCTGTTCATCATGCCAAGGTTGAAAACGTGGAACAGCCCCCTATCGACCTTCATCGATGAAACGTGATCATAGACTTCCCCATCGGTCCATGAAACTGAGAAAAACGACCCAACGCCACCCACGAAAACATTGATACACTCCTCCTCAAACACCCTCCGTAAGCCTGTCCGCATCTCCTCACCGATCTTCGCCAGATCATCGTACCTCGAATTTTTCATCTCCTTCAGCACGGCCAGTCCAGCCACCATCGCTAAAGGATACGCGTTGAATGTACCCGAGAAACCTAGGCGTGGTGAAGCCGTCTCGGGAAGCTTGACGTCAGGTATGCTCAGTGGACTCATGTATTCCTCCTTCGCAACGTATGCGCCGACTGGGAACCCGCCTCCTATGATTTTGCCCATCGCAGTTATGTCAGGGGATACACCGTACAAGCCTTGGGCTCCACCATAGCTGAGCCTGAAGGAGATAACCTCATCGAAGACAAGCAACACATCATTATCCTCGGTTACATCCCGCACCACTTCAAGGAACCCGGGTCTCGGCGTCATGTCCCTCATCGTAGGCTCAACGATTACTACCGCTAACTGGTCGCGGTGTTTTTTGATGAGGGCCTCAGCGGCGACTGCATCATTATACGGGAAATAAAGTGTGTTATCTTTGACTGATCGAGGTATATCCGATGCATCTGGCATCATTGGTACGGCATCCCATGAACCATGATATCCTCCGAGGCATTTCGCTATGAGGGGTTTACCTGTGTATGCCCTCGCCATGCGTATCGCCTGCATGTTTGCCTCCGTGCCCGTGGGAGTGAACCTTATCTTGTCGCCGCTCTTCAGTCTACCCAGTATCTCATCTGCGAGCCTCGGCTCAGTCTCCGTTGCAGCACCCAGCACGGTGCCATACTCGAGTTGGGCTCTCACAGCCTCGATTACCTTGGGGTGATTGTGCCCCAGTATAAGTGTGGTGTTATTGTAGTTGAAATCTATTCGCTCGTTTCCATCCACATCCCAGATGTGGCTATCAGTGCCTCTTCTCATGCAGAGCGGGAAAGGCTGCCAATACAACGCAGACCGCGTGTTACCTGAGGGTAAGAGTTCTTTAGCCTTCTCGTACGCCTTAAATGAACTCTGATTTCTGGAGAAATATTCATCGATAATCTTCATGAATTACTCTTTATCTCGTTATTAAATAAGCTTTCAAAGACATTACCGGGCATTTCACAGGTTTTTCTGTTATCGTCGTGGACAGAAGATAAATAGCCTAACTTGAAACCTACAACCAAAGTGTCAACTGGTGAAGGAGTCGGGTAAGAAATAAGCGTGAGACCTAGGGGTACCTTTCAACGGGACTCCCGGTCTTAATAACGCGATAACTGATGTTGAAGGAGCTCATGGATGTTTTTGGGTGAAGTGATCTAAAAATCTATCATGTGGGTTGAAAACACAGGAAAATCAAAATCCTCTTTAGTCAACTACCGCGTGCAGCACGCGCCAGAGATCATAAAGATTGGAGTTACGAAACTTATTCGATTTAGGCAGTTTTTTTCAGAAGGGAAGGCTCAGATTAGCCCCTAGGTACCCACCACAACTATCAAAGGGATATACAGTCATAGTTCAGGTCACAAATCAGAGATCCCCTTTATCCAAAATTTTCCTCTGTCATCCAATGTATTTTATTGAGCCATTTAATGTTATAGTTGATAAGAATAAGGTCGGGGTTCGATATTATTATCTTCGGGTATAAGAGGTGGAGCAATTTTCTGGTTCTGCTCTTATGCTTTATACTCTTGACCCCCCAACACGCCTACGCTCAACGAGATGATCTAGTATTATACGTGGTGACATGCCCCACCTGTTCCGAGGTCAGCGAGAGAATGAAGATACTCGAAGACAGCATGCCCACCGGAGACCTGATTTTCTACGATGTCGCCGAGAAAGTCAACATGAATCGTTTTCAGAGGATCACAGAAACATTAGGAGAAACCTTGTACATGCCTTTAACGGCGGTGTTTAAGGATGGAAACCTTACGGCTATAGCCAGCGGCGACCTCTCAGCCGAGAATTGGCGTAAGGTGTACAAGGAGGAGTGGAACGGCGTCCCCGTGTACATAGCGGTGTCGACTGGCACGATGGAGGTCAAGACAGTCGTCCATGACGACGAAAAGAAGAAGACGCTTTCTTGGCTCTTCACGGAACCATATGTCAGCGCTACCGCAGATGAGACTGACTTCCTCAAACTGTTGCCCATAGTCGCCGCAGTAGCAGTTGTCGACGCCATTAACCCATGCAGCTTCAACGTCTTTTTGATCCTACTCTCCCTCGTGTTCTACGATGTGGGGAGAAAGGCTGCATTAAGTGTGGGGCTGGCCTTCTCTTCAGGCCTCTTCACCTCTTACTTCCTCCTAGGCCTAGGGCTGTTTAGCGTCATCCCTAGAGTATCTGATATTAAGTACCTAGTTTCGGCTGTTGCCCTCGTTTTCGGAGGTCTCAGGATACTTGATGCCTTTGGTATAAACTTGAAATATGTTCCAGACGCCCTCGCTAACAGGGTCTCGACTCGGATAAAGGGCGTGTCTAACCCCAAGAACGGCTACTGGGCGGGTCTAGCCACGGGCATACTTATGCTGCCCTGCTCGTCTGCGCCTTACTTCATCGTTTTGAACCTGCTCTCAGAACGGTTCTACATGACCAGTTTCGCATTGATAACACTATATAACTTGATCGTCGTTGCACCGTTCGTGATAACCACAATTGTAGTTCACAGCTTGATGCGAACCACGATGGACCTCAAGCTCTGGTTTATACAGAATCGCAGGTGGGTGAACCTCCTGATAGGGGTAACCTTGGTTCTGCTGGGTTTGCTGAATCTAACAGTTTAATATTGATGAATAAGGATCATAGCACCGGATACGTTTAGCCATCGTGTTTATCTTTTTCCCTGTTCTCGACCTCAGCAATCTCCTGCACGTGCTCAACGGTATAGGAGATTGAGCATATCCGGTTGAATCGTCGTGGTTCTCCCTTGGAAAACTGTTTTATCGTTCTCAGACCAAAATGGACCCCATGGACGAATATTCTAGGGACCGAGCAAAACGGGTCAGGCGCTTCCGGAGGCCCGAGTAGTCTCCGGATGGGGTCTGAGGTACTAGTCTGTCGAGGGCTTGGGTGAATCCTTTGAGTTGGTGGTAGTGTACATCGTAGAGGTATCGGATGGCTGTGAGATGGTTTTCTCTACGTTGTCCATGTCTAGTTTGGTGAGGATGGGTGTCACATCTTTGTGTTTTTCAATCTTCAGTTAATGGTAAACACTTGTAGCATGTATATGTTAACAATAGGAATTCAGCAACACACTGGTGCGTACAATTACATGATGTTACCTACAATAATAAAATACTTAATAATTAATAGTGATACTAGAGCCCATTTGAAAGGAACCCCCAATGGCTAGGGTTTTTGATTATTGAACAGGCCCTAGGTTTAATAATAGATTGAATGATCCATATATATTTTGTTATTAACATATGAGGATCACAGATAATTTTCCAGTATTAAAACGCATATCTATATGAAGACATATTCATCCTTCAGTTTCTACGTAAAGTTTTCTGCATACACCTATCCATCCACCCCAAAAGCAATACGATTGCGTCACAAAGCCCCCCTGAACCTCCCTCTACCCTCTGGAGCCCCCATCAAGAGTAAAATTTTCAGCATTTACACAGACGACCATATTACCGAACACACCGAATCTGAAGGCATAAGCAAGGCAACATGGGCAGCCAACACATGTCTACACTGTGGTGGTGAGCTCGAACGGAAGTCCCCCTTTTATATCTGCAGAGTGTGGGGAGAAGTTTGAACCTGACGAGATAGGCTTCACATTGGACATGCCCCGAACCAAACACACGTTTAATCACCGCGAAAGGCCATTCCCCCAGGACACCGCTTCCTGATAATACGCCGATTCCTCAACCGATCCCTGATCCCCAGCGGGTGACCTCGCCCAGCTCTTTTCATCGTCGCGTCCCAGCCACGAGGCTCCACACCCTGATATCACTTATCCCGGTACACCATCTCACCTGGCACCGACAAGTCAACCCGGCTATCATGAACATTCGCAGCCGACGCCTCCAGCTCCCGGACCAACCCATAATCCAAGTCCATCTTCATATGCAGCTTGTACCCAAAAATAGACCTTCCACCTTTCTTGACACAAGCACCATCTCGGCTACGACGCGTCTTTGCATCCGTTCCACGGGGTTTATCAGCTCTCGCATAATCCGGGTCACTGGTAATGAACGTAGCGTCCTGTACCATATTACGAACCTTCAACCCCTTCGCGTCGAGCTATCGCACGCCAGCGTGTTGCTTTATTGGTTAAAAATGGTTATATT
>JAUWLH010000173.1 GCA_030613835.1 Candidatus Bathyarchaeota archaeon
GTAGGTCGCCCCATCTGCCCCTAGCTGCTTGGCGGCGTTAAGTATAACGTCCTTGGACATAACCATGTCTCCCAGGCTTCCCTCTACCTGGATCCTGACGGTCTCGGGGACCTTGAACCAGAGTTTACCGGTCCCTATCGCGGCTCCCATATCAGTGCTGCCGATACCCGTACTGAAGGCTCCGAATGCCCCGTGAGTGCACGTATGGCTGTCGGCTCCCACCATGAGCATGCCGGGGTAGACGTGACCGTTCTCGGGAATGATCTGGTGGCACACGCCGCTGTTGATGTCGTAAAAGTGCTTAAAGTTCTGCTCCTTTGCTATCTCCCTGCACTCCTTGTGGAGGGTGGCGTTCTGGATGTTTGTAGCCGGTGCGATGTGGTCCAGGAGAATTGTGACCTTTTCTGGGTCGAAGACCTTCTTAATCTCCATATCGTACATGGCATGGAATGCAAGCGCGGCGGTCAAGGCGGGCATGAAAGCGAAATCGATGTTCGCCTTCACTATCTCCCCAGGCTCGACTGTCTCCCGTCCGCTGTGGCTTGCCAGTATCTTCTGTGCAACCGTGCTCATTTTATTTCTGCCTTGTCAAGTAATCGGTTCATGCCTTTGAGTATTGCCTCTACGCTGGCCATGACTGTGTCCCCGTGAACCGCGTTGGCAGAGATGACCCTGTCTCCTTGTCTCACCCCGACGGTTACATCAGCCACCGCGTTGGTTCCGCCTGTGATGGCCTTCATGCTGAACTTTTCCAGTGAGATGTCTGCAAAGCTTCCCACAACGTTCCTGATGGCGTTGATGGCTGAGTCTATGGGCCCGTTTCCGACCCCGCTTCCAGTCATTGGTTTCCCGTCGACGATCAACGTCACGCTTGCGGTGGGAGTGATGGTGTTGCCTGTCACAACCAGCAGCTGCTGCAGTTTTACCCTGTCCTCAATCCTGATGTTCATGACATCCTTAGTGATTGCATAGAGGTCATCGTCCGTGATCACCTTTCCGGTGTCACCGATGGACTTTACCCTCCTGGCGATGATATTCAGCTGATCCTCGGTTGGCTCAAAGCCCATGTCACTGACCATCTTGAAGACTCCGTGGCGTCCAGCGTGTTTTCCGGCCGCTATCCTGCTCTTCTTGCCGACGAACTCTGCGTTGATGATCTCGTAGTTGCCTCTGTGGCCCAACAAGCCGTGGACGTGGATGCCTGCTTCATGTGTGAAGGCGTTATCGCCGATGATTGGCGTCGTCGGGGGCATATAGATGCTGCTCAGCTGCTGAATCAGGTTACTGGTCTCGGTTAACTTCTGATAGTTCAGACCAGTCTCTATACCGTATTGTGCAACGAGGCTCACTGCCACCTCTTCCAAGCTAGTGTTTCCAGCCCTCTCGCCTAGGCCGTTGATGCAGACGTGTATCTGTTCACACCCAGCCTCTACAGCCGCTAGGCTAGTGGCGGTTGCCTGACCCAGGTCGTTGTGTGCATGGGCGCTCAGCGGAGTTTTTACCGTTTTTTTCAGTTCCTTGAAGAACTCGTACGTTACCCGCGGGGTCATAACTCCTACTGTGTCCGGGATGTTCAGTATCTCGGCGCCTGCATCGCTTGCTGCGATACAGATCTCCTTCAAGAAGCCCATGTCGGTTCTGGTGGCGTCCTGTGGGCTGAACTCGACCCTTACCCCGTGGTCCTTGGCGTAGGTGATACCATCGATGGCCTGCCTCATGACCTCCTCCCGAGTGCTGTTCATCATGTATTTGATGTGTAAATCGCTTGTGCTGATAAATATGTGAATGTAAGGCACATCGCAGTCTAGCGCACGGTCGATATCGCTCTTGAGTGGACGTGAAAGCGCGACTACAGTTGCGTCAAGTCCGAGTGCGGCGATCCTCTTAACTGACTCTGTCTCGCCGCGACTGGTTATTGGGAACCCTGCCTCGATCTTGGGGATCCGAAGCTCGTCTAACTGACGCGCGATCTTTACTTTCTCGTCGATAGTGTAGGTTACTCCTGGCATCTGCTCCCCGTCACGGAGAGTGGTATCGAATATCCACACCTTTTTCGGCAGATTTAACTCGATATCCGGGTGGTACGTGCTCATATAGAACTCTTTATCGATCATACTAATGCACCAATTTAGCTATCAACCCACTACATTGATTATAAGCAGTTTGGGTAACATTGATTGCATATAATGCACTGTTTTTAACGTGAAAAATACAAAAAAGGGTGTTTTGGACCTATAGGTCCATGTTTAGCACGTTGCGCTGCACAAGGGCGTAGATGAGCACCGCGCTGATGATTATTTCAACGAAAATGTAGCCACCGTTGTATACCGCGCTGTAGAGCACAGGGCTCATTCCCTCGGGTGCGTACATCCCGAAGAACACCACTCCGCTTACGAAGTGGCATACAAATCTCCCCGTAAGGGCGACCACGACACCTATTATGGGCTGCTTCTTGAACAGCGCGGCGATGCCGAGGATGCCAAATGCAAGTGGGTAGTCAAGTAACATGCCGACCGGGCTGTAGAACCAGCCGTCGATTATCATTTGGACTAGCCCATAGGTGATGCCCGTGGTTACCCCTACCTTGATATCACGCCTGAACGCGATGAGCAGGATGGGGACCATACTCCCTAGTGTTACTGAGCCGCCGTAAGGCATGCTGATTATCTTTATCGTGCTTAAAACAGTGGCAAGCGCGACTCCTATCGCGATTTCCGCCAGAACTCTTGTATTACTATTACTCATTGTTTTTTTCCTCCGCCAGTATTACCTGGATCAGGTTCTAAGGGTCAACGAATCAACGTCCTCTCAGCCGGACTGCTGCCCAGCTCCCCCTTATTAAGTCAACAACTCCGAGCCTACAATATAAAAATATCCAAATTGGGGTGTTTATTCGTCCCCGGGGAAACTTCCGTATATCTCATCTATATCGATGCGTCTCTGCTCAGTGACAGGCTCACCGTCTAAGATCAACCCGTTTCCCTTGAACACTGAACCGATGATTGTACATGAGACTCCTATATCCTGACACCTCTTTTTCGCCTCGTTTACCCCCTCGGGGTTAACTATTGTGATGAGTGCCCCATAGGTCGGTGCCCTGAGAATCTCACCATCAAGCTCAGTTACCCCCTCCGCGTAAACGATGCTGTCTGATGAGGCATCTATTATGACCTTGTGACTCTCCGCGATCTCGTATAAGGCTCCGATGACCCCTCCCTCCGAGACATCATGCATGATCCTCACATGGTCAACGTTTTGCAGAGAAAGGATCGCGGGCAACGGCGTGAACCTCATCCAGCCCTCGTATTCTCGCCCTTTTGCCAGCCTGTCAAGCCAAACCGCCTCACCCCCCACCTCTCCTACCAGTAGGATCGAGTCTCCTACCATCGGTTTCTCTGGGGATCTAACCTCCCCACCCATGCATGTCGAGGTCAGAAGGGGTATCTCCAACCCGAAATATGTAGCGGTTTGCCCAGCTGTGACGATGACACCGTACTTTTTTGCCTCGTCGCCGAGGCTCTTCGCGATGACCCTGAGAGCGCTCTCCCTAGTTTTCAGTGGAAGGTATATACCGGAAATCATGTGTGTTGGCTTGCCGAACCGACTGGCAACATTACTAGCTGCGTAATGAAACGAGAAAAATCCTAACGCCTCTATCGGCACTCCGATGCTTGGACTGTGAGCGATCACGGTGTTTCCGGAAAACCTTGTGGTTGCCCCGTCCAGTTCCAGGTTCTTCTCAATCGGAAGGTAGGGTAGAACACTTCTGTTGAAAATCTCCTTCGTCACCTTGCCGAGGCCAAGTGTATCGCTCATGTCAACCACATACATCACATCTTTTTCACCTAAAAATCAACCTGAACCGATGTTTCAACGAATAATGCAATTTATTTGAGACAATCCAGTTCCAAGGGCTTCGCTTAAATATTAACATGTGCCATGAAATGATTAACAGCGATGGCCATCACTTTTTCCGACGACATGATAGTAGGTATAGGGGCTCTTATCGTCGCCGCGGTTGCCATTTTTATGTTCAT
>JAUWLH010000248.1 GCA_030613835.1 Candidatus Bathyarchaeota archaeon
GATACCTCATCGACCTCCTCCATCGCTTCTAGCTTATATATCGATAGTTTTTGAAGGCTTGATCGAACCAGTGGCATCAATAATCATCTTGGACGACACCCCGGGTATTACAGAAGACGGATCAAGGAGATGGTGATAAGATGTACCGATCACATCTAAATCTGATCCAGTGATAAAGTCACATCTTTGAGCTATAGTAGCTAGGATCCCAGCCGAGTCAGAGAGATCAGTCCCATACGGAAGGACTGCTACAACCTTAACGTAATGGTCTAAACCCAGTACCAAAGTCCCAATCTGTTTCGCTAACCCCGTTGAACCCATGACATTCTCTTTAAGGGAGATAAAACAAGCGAAATGGGTCGCCCAGACCGGCCAGTTGATGTCAGAAAGAACAGGTAGATGCGAAAAGTCCTGCATACCCTTGTAGATTCTAACCTGTTTAGGCAACCCACTCAGTAATAGGTGCTCAGCCGAGTTGCTCGGGGCAACAGCCATGAAGATGGGATCTTTTCGTTGCAGGATTCCCGTGACCTTGAACAGGTTCCTGGTTGACCTTCCGCTAATGTAGCCCGTGTACTCGGTGAACGGACCCTCGTCCTTCTCCTCCATCATCACCTTTCCCTCCAGCACGATCTCAGAGTCAGCTGGAACGGATAGGTCCACTGTCTCACAATTTACTAGCTTGACTGGCTCCCCAGTCAACGCACCTGACTTCCGATATTCACCCGTTATCTTTGACGCGGTGGCAAGGGCAAGGGTTGGATGAGACCAAATGATAACGGCTGCATCCGTGGGCTCGTTCGCCTTTTTCGCTCTCTCGAAGTATTGCCACATATGACCTCTTGAGTGGAAGCTAACGCCGAACCTGTTCTTCCCCTGGAGATGCATCCTAATATAAGACAGATTCACCTCTTCCCTGTTTTCAGGATTCCTTGCCAAGAACAAGCCTGCAGTTATGTACCGTCCTCCATCCTGCTCATAGAACCTCGGGATGGGTAACGAGTACAGGTCCACATCATCGTACAAGCTCTTTTTCTCTTTCACCGGACCGCTACCCACGTGAACCGGAGATAATTCGTTGCCAAACAGCCGTTCCACTCGCGGTAGAACCCTAACCGGGTACGAACTTGAGGAGATTCACCGATACTTAGGCTGATTCTGTCAACGTGCCCGAACAGGTTCACGAGAACTGGTATAGAGTAATCCTTTACTTTCTCAAAGAGCACGATGGGGTTTATTTTTCGTTTCTTCATCTCAGTGACATACGAGGTGATATCGTACTTCCAATCAATTTGCTCACTGACTGTTACAAACTGGTCAGGTACTGTCTCTTTTATTAGCTCAAGGTACGTCCGTAAACCGCTCATAAGGTGTAATCTCCTTAAACATCCAAGTCATTATTCGAACTCTGCTTAAAACTATGGATTAAGCGATAGCCAAGAAAAGAGCGGCCGCCTCAATGGAATAAAAAAATATTGGGCAAGCTCAGAGCCCGAGGAGCCTCTTCAGGTTCCTAGTGCAGGCGGCCCCAACTTCCTCCTTGGGCATGCCCTTGATATTGCCTATCAGCTCGCAGCAAGTTATGACGCCCGCGGGCTTGCGGGAAGCGGTTTCCGTGAGCAGATACTCGATCGGGGTCTCAGCAACAGCTTTGATGTATGTGGAGTCACCCGCCTGAATGGTCCTGAGCCCTACGCTGAGCAGGATACCGTGGTCAACGCATTTGCGGGCGTAACCAATGTCCTTGGAGAACCCGTGGATGGCCAGACCTGTGTCGGTATTACCGGAGTTGATGAGTATCTCAAGCATCTCGTGCCCGGGGGCACGGTCATGGACGATGGCGGGCATCTTCAGCTCCCTCGCGATGTCCAGCTGCGCGTCAAGCGCTTCGCGCTGGATATTGGGTTCAATGAAACGATCCTCCCGCACCCATTCATGAGTCATCCTGCCAATGAAATCGAGACCGATCTCACTGATGGCTACGCATTCAGAGTCCTTGGTCATCTCCCTGAACTGGTTCCCAACGTCATCGTTGTACTCGTCGGCGTACCATGGGTGGACCCCGATGCATGACTTTACTATCTCGTGCCTCCTTGCCGTGCTGATGGCCTGCTTTGAGGAGGGGGGGTCTATCCCGCTGGTGAGAAGGAGCTCGAAGCCCATCTTCTCGGCCTTCCTGATATCACCGAGGTTCATATCCCCCAGGTGACAGTGGCTTTCAGAATACATGGAAAATAAAGGGCAGAGGTTATTGATAGAATTTACCTCATCTTGGAGGTATTCGAGAGCAAAAAAACTAAATCCACCAGTTTACGACGTTGATTCGTTCCTCAAATTAGGAAAATAAGGCTAATCAGCCTTCAATAACTGACCTCGCCGTAAGTTTGACCGCCTCCGCGCTTCCATACTTGGGCGTCCACCCAACTGATTTCAGTTCATCCATGTCCAGTTGCATTATCTTGACATCGCCCCTCCAGCCCCGGCCTCCGTCAACCCCGCCAGTCAATCGAATCTTGGCCTCCTTGAGACCCATTTCATCCTTAACGGTCTCCGCTATCTCAAGGACGTTGGTCCTGTCCCACGAGCCAATGTTATAGATGTCCACCCGGTTGCCCCTCTCGATCCCTTTCATGATGCCAGTGATACAGTCATCAATGTACAGATAGGACTTGGACTGGGAGCCATCGCCCAAGACCTCAAGCTCGTCCGGACTGTCCCTGAGCTTGTGGACGAAATCATAGATGACTCCGTGGTTGCTTCTGGGCCCCACGACGTTGGCTAGGCGGTAGATGATAGCCCTGAACCCGTACATCGAGGCGTATGCGGTTAGGAGCGCCTCGCAGGCTAGCTTGGATGCGCCGTAGAGCGATATGGGCACCAGTGGACCATAGTCTTCCCGAGTTGGGATGATCTCGGCCTCACCGTAAACGGTGCTTGAAGATGTGAACGCAATGAACTTTTGTTCTCCGCTACGCCTCAT
>JAUWLH010000174.1 GCA_030613835.1 Candidatus Bathyarchaeota archaeon
GGCGTGGACAGCGGAACGCAGGGCACCAAGGCCGTGGTGGTTGACGGTGAGACTGGTACTGTACTGGGCAAGGCAGCGCAATCGTATGGCCTAATCGAAGGGCTTCCCCCAGGCCACATGGAGCAGCACCCCGAGGAGTGGGCCAGAGCGATGCTCGCCGTCATAATGAAGGCTATTGATGCGAGCAGCGTCGACAGATCCAGGGTGAGGGCCATCGGCGTCTCTGGTCAGCAGCACGGTTTCGTGCCCCTCGATGATAGAGGCAGAGTCATCAGGCCGGCGAAGCTGTGGAATGATACCAGCACCGTAGAGGAGTGTAGGATCATCACCGAGGCGCTTGGGGGCGTAGACGGGGGAATCAGGGTCACGGGTAATCAGATCCTGCCGGGGTACACCGCACCCAAGATCCTTTGGCTCAAGAGGAACGAACCCAAGAACTACGGGAGGTTGGCTACTGTACTGCTCCCGCATGATTACCTCAACTTCATGCTCACGGGGAACCTCTCGATGGAGTACGGGGATGCATCGGGTCTGATGCTCATGGACGTGGAGAAAAGGGAATGGTCGAAAGAGGCCATTGATGCCGTTGACCCAGATCTGATATCTAAGCTGCCTGGGCTGTTGCCCTCTGATGTGGTGGTCGGGAACCTTTCCGAGAAAGCCGCGTATAGCTTGAGCCTCTCCACTAACGTAGTGGTCTCGGCCGGGGGCGGGGACAACATGATGGGAGCAATAGGTACTGGCAACACATCGCCGGGAAAGGTCACGGTCAGTCTCGGGACATCGGGTACGGTGTACGCATTCTCCGATAGGCCAGTTATCGATCCCAGGGGCGAGATAGCGGCCTTTTGTGACTCTACCAACGGGTGGCTGCCCCTTGTCTGCACTATGAACGTGACGGTTGCCTCAGAGCAGGTGAGGAGCCTGTTCAAGCAGTCACACGAGGGGCTTGAGAAGAGCATCATCGCGGCAGGGGTTGGAAGCGGTGGAGTGGTCTTCTTGCCCTACCTGACCGGTGAGAGGACGCCGAGTATGCCTGATTCATCCGGTGTTTACTATGGTCTGACACCGAACAATTTCACCGCGGAGAACCTGACGAGGGCGGTTGTCGAGGGTGCGACCCTTGGGTTGAACTATGGGTTGGACAGGATGAGGGAGCTGGGCATAAACCCGACTGAGATTAGGCTCACGGGTGGCGGCTCGAACAATGGGGCTTGGAGGCAGATATGTGCTGACGTTTTTAACGCCGAAGTTGTGACCTTGGTCGAGTCTGAGGGCGCGGCCTACGGTGCAGCGTTGCAGGCTCTTTGGGCGTATAAGCGGGGCGAGGGAGAGGCTGAGTCCATCACCACGATCGTTGAGCGGCTCGTGATGGTGGATGAGTCAAGCAGGGCGAAGCCAGTCAAGGATAACGTCGAAAAGTACAAGGCGTTACAGGTAAGGCACAACGAGCTGAGGGACCGAATTTTCAGGTAACCCTCTCTGAGATGTTATATGTCCCAGGGCATCCGTATTTTACGTTGATTTTATGGCTGGAAAGAAGTTTCCCGAGGGCTTCCTCTGGGGCACCGCGATATCAGCGTTCCAAGTTGAGATGGGTAGGGGCGAGCCCAGTAACAAGACGGACTGGTGGGCCTGGGTACACGACAAAAGCATCAAGGACGAGGGCATCGTGAGCGGGGATACTCCCCTTGATGGCCCCGGTTTCTGGGAACTCTACGACGAGGATTTCAGGATTATGAAGGAGGACATGGGTTGCCAATCAGTGAGGCTTTCTATCGACTGGGGCAGGCTTTTCCCTGAATCCACCGAGGACATCGAGGCCCCCGTGTACGTTGACGACTATAACAACGTCTACAATGTCGACATCAATGAATCAACCATCGAAGAGCTTTCCAGCAGGGTGAACAAAGACGCGGTCAGGCGGTACCGTGAGATACTGGAGTCCGCGAAGGGTCATGGTCTCACTGTCATGTTAACTCTCTATCACTGGCCAATCCCGCTCTGGCTCCACGACCCCATAGCATGCCACAAGGACATCAACAGCACGGACAAGCGGGGCTGGCTGGACAACAGGACACTGGTCGAGTTCACCAAGTACGTTGCCTTCGTGGCCCATGAGCTCGGCGACGTTGTTGACCTGTACAACACAATCAACGAGCCCAGGATTGTGAGTGAGCACGGGTACCTCTCGCCCAACAGCGAGTTCCCGCCAGGGAAATATGATGCAGGGCTCTTCCTGAAGGTGATGAGGAACCTAGCGATAGCCCACGGGCTGGCCTACGAGCAGGTCAAGAAATGGGACACGGTATCTTTCTCTAATCTGGGTCCATGCACCGTGGGTCTCGTGCCTGTCCTCCAAGTATTCGCACCCTATGACCCCGATGACTCAAAGGACGTAGCAGCGTCAAAACTCATCGACTATGCCTTCAACGAAAGGGGTCTAAACGCGGTCATCCACGGCGCCTATGATATGAACTTGGACTACGTGATCCAGCCAGAGGAGCAACTGTCCCACCTTGTCACTGGCTGTGACTTCTTCGGGGTCAACTACTACAGCAGGTGGAAGGTCAGGCACGTCGATAATGGCGACGTTCCCCTTGAGAACTTTAAACTCATGCCATGCGAGGGTGACTGTACCGATTTCGGGTGGGAGGTCTACCCAGAGGGCATCAGGCAGGTGGTAAACTGGGCTTACAAACGGTACAGGAGACCCATCTACATCACCGAGAACGGGATAGCTGACGAGACGGGTGACCAGAGGAACAGGTACCTCAAGGTCCATATCGAGAAGCTGCATCAGGCGATAGCTGAGGACGGTGTGCCAGTCATGGGCTACTACCACTGGACCATGATGGACAACTTCGAGTGGAGCGACGGGTACAGGATACACTTTGGCCTCTACAATGTTGATCGTGAGACCAAGAAACGGACGCCGACCAAGACGGTGAAGCTGTACAGGGAAATTATAACCTCCAATTCCCCTGTTTAACCATGTTTCAAGACTCCCCTGATTTCCCTTCCGATGAGGATGAGATTAAAGATGGCTCCTCTGAGTCATCAAGACCCAAGTGGTGAGAGATGCTCGACTGGAACGAGATGAAGAGAGTGTGGAAGCCCCTCCCAAAGGAGACAAAGAAAACAATCAGAACTGCTGGGCTACTGCACCCATAAACATCCCGACCACGTCGGCGGGATCGCCACGTTCATGAGCAGGAACTCCAAGGGCTTCTGTGAGAGGCTATCAAAGAAATTCCCTGACATAATGTATCATCCCAAAGAAAGGTGAGCTAGTTCCCCTCTAGGGGTTAATTCTTTATCCACTAATCCCCATCATTCCACATGGTTATCAAGGATCTCACTCCCCAGAAGGCACTGAGGAGCCCCGAGGATATGCTTAAGCACCTAAAAGGGACGACACTGGCTCCCAAGTACAGCGCAGGTGTCTGGTACTTCTACCCCGGGGCCAGCAGGTTCCATGAGCCCTACGTTGACAAGGGTACCATCGAGGAGACCCTCAACAAGGTGGCCTGGATGTGCGACAAGGGTTACATCGACTCGTCCTTTGGCCTGGAGGCCCATTTTCCCAACGAGGTGAACATGGACAACCTCCACCTCTACAAGAGCCTGGAGAAGGAGACGGGCATCAAGTTGCTCACCGCTATCCCTTTCCTCTTCTACGAGAGACGGTATGAGCACGGCAGCCTCAGCAACCCAGATATCGCCATTAGGCAGCACGCAATAGACCGCACCGTCGAGACGTTGAAGCTCAACAAGGAGCTGGACTCCGAGTTCGCCGTTGTCTGGCCGGGTATCGATGGCTACGAGAACCCATTCGGTCATGATTTCTACGGCATGTGGGACCGTTTCGAGGCGGGACTGGCTGAGGCAATGGACGAGGTCCCCGGCGTCAGGATCGCCATGGAGCCCAAGCCGTACGAGCCCAGGGGCAATAACGTGTGGAGGAACACGGCCAACGGGCTGTTGATGTGCAGGGACGTGGAGAAAAGGCTACAGTTAGAGGAAAACAA
>JAUWLH010000199.1 GCA_030613835.1 Candidatus Bathyarchaeota archaeon
TCGAGTACAAGACCTACATGATTGGAGACGCCGAGAAGGCGAGATCGGGCACAGCCCTACCCCAGGAGACGATCGACGGAGTAAAGACCGCCGACGCAAGCCTGTTCGCGTGTGTGGGCGAGACGGCCAAGGAGACCATCCTGCCATTGAGGCAGATGTTCAACCTGTACGCCAACCTGCGGCCCGCCAAGGCATATCCAGGTGTCCCCCCCGTCCGACCCGAGACCGATATCATGAGGATAAGGGAGAACACCGAGGGCATCTACAAGATGATCGGCCACAGGAGCCCCAGGTCGGCGTTCAACGTCAGGATCATCACGTGGGAGGCATCCGAGAGGATCGTCAGGTACGCCATGGACTATGCCATGAAGAACGGCAAGAAAAAGGTCACAGTGATCCACAAGGCCAATGTCCTGGATTACACCGACGGGCTGTTCCTTGAGGCCGCAAGGGAGGTGGTAAAGGACTACCCCGATATCGAGTACAGGGAGCTCATCGTTGACGCGGCCGCCATGTGGCTGGTAATGTACCCCGAGTCATTCGAGGTCATCGTCACCACAAACATGTTCGGCGACATCCTCAGCGATGTAACGGCTGGACTAGTCGGAGGACTCGGAATGGCACCATCGGGTAACGTCGGCGACGACATATGCATCTTCGAACCAGTGCACGGCTCAGCGCCTGATATCGCGGGCAAGGGGATAGCAAACCCCAGCGCGTGCATACTCAGCGCGGCCATGATGCTGGAGTGGCTAGGCGAGGAAGACGCGGCTAAGATGATCGAGGCAGCCGTGCTCAAGGTCCTGAAGGAGGGAAAGGTCTTGACACCAGACCTCAAGGGCAAGGCCACCACGGTTGAGTTCGCAGACGCCGTTGCAGCGGCACTCTAACCTTTCCCTGTTTCAATATTTTCTAACTAATTATTGGTTGACATGGTTATCAAGTAGGCTTGTTAGTAAATTGAGATGGATAGATGGGCAAAGATCCATACAAGACTCTTGACTAGATAATCAAACGGGACCACGAGACCCTCAAAAAACTCACTGGAGGTTCCCGCAAGATCAGGGTCAAGAAAAAGGACAAGAAATAGTCCAGTTCAACAACTTTATTAAATCCTGCTAGGTATACAACCTCGGGTTTACAACCGGGTAGAACGTTATGTCTGAGAAAAAGGACAAGATGCAAAAGGGTACTCCTGCCGACTTTGAGAAGATAGTTGTAGTACTGGGTAACCCGGTGCGCAGGAGACTCATCGAGAAGCTCAGCGAGGGACCGGATTACACGTTACGCCTCAGCAACGAGCTCAACATACACCAGCAGCTGGCCGCCAAGCACATGAAGGTGCTCAGGAACGCCGAGCTGGTCGATGTAGTCCGCCAGAAGAGCAAGAGGGGCGCCGACAAGAACGTGTTCAGCCTTAACAAGTTCTACAGCCTCCAAATAGATTTCAGCCCCAACCTGTACAACCAGCGCCTCATCAGCTTCAACAACCCCGACCTCTGGGCCACCGCGGACAACTATATGGACCGGCTGGAGGACAAGGTCACGGACCTTGGCGAGGAGGAGTCCGGCATAGACAAGATCAACCCACTGGGCAACATCGTCCAGAGCATCGACGACGAGCTTGAGAGCCTTGAGAAGCGGAGGGCAAGGCTACTATACATCAGGAACCTGGCCATGAACGCCAGCGTCCAGGCTCTTGACGAGCTTGACCGGAAGAAGAGGCAAGTAATGCACTTCATCCTGAACCAGGGCTCCACGACCGTCAACGCCATAAGTCGACACATGCAGCTGCGCGAGGAGGTCATCAGGGATCTGGTATCCGACCTGGAGAATGAGGACATCGTCCGCCGTAGCGGGAACATGGTTTATCTAGTGGAATTGTGATACTAGTCACCACGACCAGAAGGTTTTTTAAAGATTCTAGGTATACAACTTGCGGTTTACAACCAAAAGTGGTACAATATATGAGCGGTGAAAACACTAACATCAGCATGATTCATCACACATCTACATGCCGCTCGCCACAGGATTGTAACATAGGAGAAAAATTACATTGAGTGCACAAGGACAACAGATCGTTATCCTCAAAGAGGGTACCCAGCGCTCTACCGGAAGGGACGCCCGATCCAGCAACATAATGGCTGCAAGGATCGTCGCGGAGGCGGTCAAGACCAGCCTAGGTCCAAAGGGAATGGACAAGATGCTGGTGGACAGCTTCGGTGACGTAACCATCACCAACGACGGAGCAACCATGCTCAAGGAGATGGACGTACAGCACCCAGCCGCTAAGATGATGGTAGAGGTCAGCAAGACCCAGGACGATGAGGTAGGCGACGGAACTACAAGCGTTGTCATTCTAACAGGTGAGCTTCTCGGAAAGGCCACGGAGCTAATGATAAAGAAGGTTCACCCCACGGTTATCATCGAAGGCTACAGGCAGGCCGAGGAGAAGGCCCTTGAGATCCTAGAGGCAATCGCCGAGAAGGTAGAATCCAAGGACAAGGAGGTTCTCATGAGGGTTAGCAAGACCACCATGGCGAGTAAGCTGGTCAGCCAGCACAGCGAGCACCTCAGCAACATCAGCGTCGAGGCGGTTCTGCAGATCGCAGAGCCGGAGGACGATGGATACACGGTGGACCTCGACATGATCAAGATCGAGAAGAAGCCAGGCGCATCCATGACCGATACCAGGCTCGTCAGCGGACTGATCATCGATAAGGAGGTCGTCCATGACGGAATGCCCAAGCAGATCAAGGAAGCATCCATCGGGCTGCTAAACGCAGCCATGGAGATCGAGAAGACCGAGTTCGACGCAAAGATCTCAATCGAGACCCCAGAGGAGATGCAGGCCTACCTGGACCAGGAGGAGCAGATGCTCCGGGACATGGTCAAGAAGGTCAAGGACGTTGGAATCAACGTCCTCTTCTGCCAGAAGGGAATCGATGATATGGTACAGCACTTCCTCTCACGAGAGGGCATCCTATCAGCACGCAGGCTCAAGAAATCCGATATGGAGGCACTGAGCAAGGCCACAGGCGCAAAGGTCGTCAACAGCGTTGACCAGCTGAGCGCGGAGGACGCGGGCTACGCCAAGCTCGTCGAGGAGCGCAAGGTCAGCGATGACAGTATGATCTTCGTCGAGGGCTGCAAGCACCCCAAGGCCGTGACCATACTGATCCGCGGCGGCACCGAGCGTGTCGTCGACGAGGCAGACCGCAGCATCCATGACGCACTGTGCGTCATCAAGGACGTTGTGGAGGAGCCAAAGATCGTGGCGGGCGGAGGAGCACCGGAGATCGAGACAGCAAGGCTGCTCAGGGAGTACGCCGAGAAGCTCGCGGGCCGTGAGAGGCTCGCGGTAATCGCTTTCGCGGACGCCATTGAGGTCATCCCCATCACCCTCGCGGAGAACAGCGGGATGGATCCCATCGACGCCCTAAGTGAGATGCAGAGCGAGCACGCAAAGGGCAACAAGTGGATAGGAGTCGACGGCATCAAGAACGAGGTAGCCGATCTATCAGCCCTCAACATCTACGAGCCAATGGTCGTTAAGGCCCAGGCAATCAAGTCAGCC
>JAUWLH010000251.1 GCA_030613835.1 Candidatus Bathyarchaeota archaeon
GTCCCTCGCGAATATATCTCCTGACTCACACAGCGGCCCGTAGACAGTGTATTCATGATCTGGTTCGTCCATTCCACTGGCGGAGTGGATGTGGTGATACGAGCCGTACATCGCGGGTCGGATCAGCGTGTTGAATCCTGCGTCGACGCCAACGAACTCCTTACCCGGGCTGGACTTTAACGTGGTAACCCTTGTGAGGAGTACGCCAGACTCTGCTACCAGGAACCTCCCCGGCTCCAGCCAGATCTCCGGCCTACCTAAGTCCAGCTCGTCAAGTCTCTCTTCCATGAACCCGAATAGGCGTTCGAAGAAAATGTCAAGGTCAACCCTTTCCTCGCCTGGCTTGTACGGGACTCCGATACCGCCGCCGATGTCGATAAAATCAAAGGTGATGCCGGTCTCGTCCTTGACGTGTTTCGCTATCTCAAGCAGACGGTTGACCGCCTTGATGAAGTTAGACACGTCCATTATCCCGGACCCGATGTGCATCTGGATCCCGAAACTGGATACCCCCGCATCAAGGGCCAGCCGGTAAGCCTCGGGGGCCTGGCTCTCCCAGACACCGAACTTTACGTCCGGGCCAGCCGTGATGACGTGCTCATGGTGACCCGCTCCGATCTCCGGGTTGATCCTGACAGATACGGTCACGGGGATCCCGAGTTGTAGTAAACGGCTCATCTGGGAGACTGAGTCAATGTTTAGCCTGATACCCGCGTCGAGGAGGTACTTCAACTCGTCCTCACGCACACTGGTCCCCGTGTAAAGTATCTTCTCGGGGCTGAATCCTGCCTCTAGGGCAAGGAAGGTCTCACCTGGGCTGACGACATCGATTTCCACGCCTTCATCGCGCAGGACCTCCAGTATGCTGATATTGGTGTTAGACTTGCAGGCGAACAGGATACGTGTGTTCGGGTAATGCTTCTGGACGGCCTTCTTGAGCAGGTTGACGTTGGTTCTTATCCTGTTCTCGCTGTAAACGAAGAGAGGCGTGCCGTATTCATCGGCTAACTGGGTGCTGGAGACCCCATCAATGGATAGCACGCCGCCGCTGTTCTCGAAAGGCCATCTAAGAGACATAAGATAGCGAGGGAGATGAGGAGATATTAACCTAGTTACTCGCAACGACAGGGAAAACTGGGATGAATTCTGGTCTAAATCTGAATATTGTTTATAACTCCAGGTTCAATATTTCATTTAAGGTGAAACAAATCAAATGATTTGGACGACAGTAGGCATCGTCGTGGTTATCGGCGGAGCCCTAGTTCTAATTTATGTAAATTACTACAACAAGATCCAGACCCTGAGCAACCGCATCGAGGAGGCTTGGGCACAGATAGATGTGCAGCTCCAGAAGCGGTACGACTTGGTTCCCAACCTAGTTAACACGGTGAAGGGCTACGCCAGCCACGAGAAGGAGATCTTCGAGTCCATCGCCAATGCCCGAGCAGGCATGGTGAGTGGCAGCAGGCAGGCAAGGGTAGAGGCAGACAACATTCTCACCCAAGCCATGGGAAGGCTCTTTGCGATAGCTGAAGCCTACCCCGATCTGAAGGCACAGGAGAACTTCAAGCTCCTGCAGGAGCAGCTGGAGGGCATGGAGAACAAGATCGCGTACGCGAGACAGTTCTACAACGATACCGTGCTGGACTTTAACAACCTAGTGACCACAATCCCTGGCGTATGGTTCGCTGGTGGACGAGGAAAGGAGGACTTCCTGGAGATCCCTGACGAGGCCAGGACGGCCCCGAAGGTAGAGTTCTAGTATGGAGAGAAGAAGCTTCCACGACGAGCAGTCCAGAAACAAGAGGGACAGCATCCTGCTGGCTGTAGTGGTCAGCGCGGTGCTGTTGGCTCTCATCGTGTCCATCAGTTACATGTTTGACCCGGGAAGCGTCTACTTCATGGTACCTGTGGGTATAATGTTCACAGGTATCTACACGTGGAGCAGCTACCAATACGGCGACAGGGTCGTGTTGATGTCAACCAACGCCCAACCTGCAGAGGGCTCCAGGTACATCTACCTCAACGACACAGTTGAGGGGCTTGCGATAGCCGCGGGGATACCCAAGCCGGACATCTACGTGATGCCCAGCAGGGAGCTGAATGCCTATGCAACGGGTAAGGACCCTGAGCACGCGTCTATAGCAGTCACCCAGGGGCTCATTGATACTCTTGACAGGCAGGAGCTTGAGGGGGTCATAGCCCACGAGATCAGCCACATTAGAAACAGGGACGTACAGTTCATGACCTTGGTGGCCGTGCTGGTTGGAATTGCAGGCATCCTGAGCCACATGATCCTCAGGAGTTATTGGTACGGCGGTCGAGGCCGCAAAAGGGACAAGAACAGCGGGAGCCTGAGCATCATCATCGTCGCGGTGGGCTTCCTGCTCGCGATACTGGCGCCCATCCTCACCCGTCTAGTTCAGATGGCGGTCAGCAGAAGCAGGGAGTACCTTGCAGACGCATCGGCGGCCGAGATGACCCGGTACCCTGATGGGCTGGCGGACGCGCTGGAGAAGCTGAGCAAATACAACAGAGGGGACATGAAGGTAAGCGAGTCGGTGAGCCACCTGTTTATCAGCGACCCCAATAGGACAGCTCTGGACGCCCTCTACAGCACCCACCCGCCCATCGAGGAAAGGATCAAGCGGCTGCGTGAGATGTAGCCATACCCCATTCTTTTCGTTTCAGTTAAATTCTCATCCATCCGTGTATCAGGTATGACAGCGTTAAAGGGAATCAGGGTTCTTGACCTCACCCATGCCCACGCGGGTCCAATATGCACATTGTACATGGCGGCTATGGGGGCTGATGTCATCAAGATCGAGCCAAAGTGGGGCGAGATGACTAGGATGTTCCCACCGTTAGTGAAGGGGCAGAGCCCGTACTTCCTGTTCCTCGGCAGGGGAAAGAAAGGTGTTACACTTGATCTCAAGAACCCGGAGGGGAATGATATGTTCAAG
>JAUWLH010000195.1 GCA_030613835.1 Candidatus Bathyarchaeota archaeon
CGAACTCGGGCAGGCCCTCATCGATAGCCTCCCTAAGCATATAGTTGGGCAGCCTGCTGTCGATGCTCACCAGAGTGTCATTATAATCCACGAGTGTGAGGTCGAACCTTGTTTTCCTGTGGGCTCCCTCCCTAGAGATAATGTACACCCGTGTTCCTGGTACCATGAGCTCGTGCATCCTGCCAGGGTTGGGTATGAATGCTTGGACCTCTGTCCCATCTAGGTCAACTACCCCGAGGAACCTGTTCGGTCTCTTGATGAGCGTGGCTGGCTGTGGGGTCGCTGGGTGCTTCAACTTCATCCCATTATTGATTCTATTTCTTCGATTAGCCTTGGGTTGCTGGCGCCAACCAGCTTCACCCTAGTATTCTGGATGAGTTCAATGTCACCAAATAATTCGCCGTTGATCGCGTAAACCCCACCTGCCTCCCTGATCATTAATAGCCCCGCCGAGATATCAGTGACCCTGACGATTCCACGTTGGTCTATGTGGGCGTCCAGTGTCCCAGCGGCCACGTTGCAGAGGCTCATGGCGCAGCAGCCCTGCTGCCTGACGTGCCTGGACGCCCCTATGAGCTTGCCCAGCCTGTCCATTGCGGGGTTCTTGCTGATGTCCATCCCGATCATGCCGTGGCGATACCTGATATCGGGGGCTGTATTGATGGTGGCCCCGTCCAACGTTGCCCCCATCCCCTTTTCGGCGTAGAATGTCTCGCCTGTGAAGAAGTTGGTGACGACACCCGCAACGACCCCGCTTTGCTGATCCGTTTCACTGACGCTGATGCTGGTGACTGCCGGGCTGAGTCCCCTCGCCAGGTTCGTGGTGCCGTCAACGGGGTCAGCGACCATGGTGTATCGCCCATCTACGAAGACCTGGTCTCCTTCCTCGCTTACAAGCTTGATTCCAACATCTAGCCTCCCTAACGTCTCCAGTATGGCGTCCTGCGCCTGCTTATCGAGAAGTTCCTTGAACCTTTGGACAGGCATCGTGTTCCTCTGGTCAATAACTCCAAGGACGCTGTCCTGAATCTTGTCGCTTAGTTCCTGTAGGATCGGTTTCCAGTCAACCATCTTAATGCCTATTTAGTATTGGCTCCGTGGCCTCTTTATATTATCTTGGAGAACTGTGAGGTGATGTCTGTACTGGGAAAAGAGTTCTACGAGCGTGATACAGAAACGGTCGCTAAGGACCTGCTGGGCAAGATTCTGGTGCGCAGGCTCGGTGATGGGCTTCTGGGTGGCATCATCGTAGAGACCGAGGCGTATTTTGGCGCCGATGACCCAGCGTCTCGCGCCTTCCACGGCAGAAAGCGGTACAACTTGGTGATGTTCGGGGAACCCGGTCACCTGTTCATATACAACGTCCACCATTACTGGATGCTCAACTTCATCGCCCACGACGACGGCGTCGGCGGCATCCTGATCAGGGCCATCGAGCCAACCATGGGGCTGAAAACCATGAAGGAGAACCGGCCGGTGAAGCAGGATAGGAACCTCACAAACGGGCCGGGGAAGCTGACGCTGGCTCTGAACGTTGACAAGTCCCTGAACGGGCTCTCGACCACTGATGACTTATGTACCGTTCATGTTCTCAACAATGAACTCGATTTCGATATGGGAACAAGTCACAGGATAGGTGTAACAAGAGACCTACCTGAAGAACTCAGGTTCTACGTCAAAGAAAATAGATTTGTATCAAGATAGGGGGAGGTTTATCCCTTCCACTGTACAATGGCGCCCGCCTTCTCCAAGGCGTCGAGCTCTTCGTCAGTCTTGCTCAGCTTTTCCTTAAGGATCTCGCGAGTGTGCTGTCCCAACATTGGAGCAGCGGTTGTGACCTCTCCGGGGGACTTGCTGAACTTCACCGGGAAGTTGGGTATCTTGTACTTGCCTGCGACCTTGTGCTCCACCTCGACCCACATATCGCGTGCCTCTAGGTGGGGGTCGCTCATGCCCTCATATGCCTCGTAGATTGGCGCACATGGGAATCCCATGTCTGCCAGCCACTTGAAGGCCTCCATCTTGGTCATGTCCTTGATCTTTTCAAGCACAAGGTCTTTGTTCACCTCGTCAACATCCAGTTCTTTTTTCAGGTTCTCGATGGCTTTCCCACGTTCGCCTGCGATCTGGATCCAACCATCTTTTACTGGCAGTATTCCCCAGATCCTCTGTGGGTCACGTGAACGCTGGATACGTCGCTGGATTGGGCTCTCTCCGATGAGGTCATAGGCTACCGAGGCACAGCAATTGAAAGCAACCATGGTATCTATCTGAGCCACATCAACCATCTGCCCCTCTCCTGTCTGGTCGCGGTGCCGGATGGCTGCCATAACAGCAAATGCAGCATACATCGCGGGGCCTAGGTCGCCCATGGCTCCAGCCATTGTGACCGGTGGATGGTCGATGTTGATGCCCTTACCGGTGGCGTATGTGTGGCCACTGATAGCCTCAGCAATAACAGCGTAACTGCCGTACCTACTGTAGGGGCCTGTCTGACCGAAGCCGCTAAGGGCAGCATAGATGATCTTTGGGTTCCACTCCTTGAGGATGTCATACCCGAAGCCCAAGCGCTCCATGGCGCCCGGTGCAAAGTTCTGGATAACCACGTCGCTCTGCTTTACCAGCTCCTTGATTATCTCCTTGACCTCTGGGTTCTTGAGGTCCATGCTGATATCCTTCTTGTTTAGGTTGAGGGCATAAAAGGTGGTGCTTGTGCCTTTATGGATTTCCCCTGGCCCCATCCTGCCGATGGTCCCCCACGGCGGCTCTACCTTGATTACCTCGGCTCCAAGCTCGGCCAGCATCATAGTGGTGTATGGGCCGAACCAGACGTGTGTGAAGTCCAGGATCTTTATGTCCTCTAGTATCTTCTTCATAACAGCCCTCATGATGGGGTGGACATACATAATGTTTGCTCAATTCTTACCCGAAAAAGAAGTTAAACGCCCAGATTTTAGCGTCTGAAATGGCTATACAGGAGAGTCATGCTACTGACTTGCCCGCCTTAAGACCTGGCTACGTATAGTAGACCTCATTTACCTTGGCTGGCATCCTCATCTCCTATGCCTCTTTGTATTTACCTCGTACCCCACAACATAACAGTAATTTATTTAACTGATAGGGTAAATTGTTTAACCTATAAGGCTTGACGAGGAGATAAGCGAGCTCCGCAAGGAGATCGGCCAGTTCAGGACCGAGACCAGGCAGCGCCTGGAGGTCATCGAGAACGAGGTGAACAAGCAGGTGGCCCTCAACTACAACAGGACCATCGTCGATTACGTCACTGGGATGAGCCATGACCTTGTGGCCAACTTGAAATGCGATAGAACGGAGGAAGAGGCCATCTGCAAGACCCAGATGGAGGGGCTCCAGACCGAATACTTGGCTCTCCTCAAGGCGGGAAAGTTTTCGGCATCTTATAACGCGCTTGAGGTGGCGCTCACGAGGCTCAACCAGTACAAGGCGTCCTTTGAGGATGTCGGTAGGAAGGGCTGCGTGGCCTGCCTTGAGAACGAGGCGCGGCTCATGGTGTCCAATATGCAGCTGATATCCCAGTTGAAGCTCATCGAGACGCCGGCGGTTTTCCTCGCCCAGAACACGGTGACCGTAAACTCCCTTGACGCCGAGAAGGCAAGTGAGCTCATCGTTAACCCAATC
>JAUWLH010000103.1 GCA_030613835.1 Candidatus Bathyarchaeota archaeon
CCTCACGATCAAATACATCGATGTATCCCCCGATGCCGCTTCGGGTTCCCTTTAAAGTCTCCACGATCTCCTGGCCGTACATGGGCCTGAAATCACTCAGGGTCGTCTTGACAGTGCTGAAGGTGTTTGTCTCGTGGCTCATCATTCCAATAATTACTCGATAGCCTGACATGCGTAAGATTTGATTGAAGTTATATTAAAAAGGGGTAAGTGATCTAATTAAAGGGCAGCCAGCGCTGCCAGCCGCTTTTCTCGTTTTTTGCTCCCTGTTCATCGTCCTCAGGATCTTCCTCAGTTTCCTTGAACTTCGGATCGGGATCAGGCTTCGTGTCCTCTTCCTCTGACATTTTTTCGAGCAACAGGATCAGTTTGTCGATGTTTTCCCGTTCCTCAAAGACATCGATGAGCTTTTCCCCCCACATATCCATGGTGGACCCCAGTATGGGGAAAAAAGGTGAAAGCGTTAACCTCGTAAGCTCCCCCCCGACGTAGACTAGAGGTTTTAGGCTCTCGAGAGTCATTATGGCCGCCATCTCCATGCCGTATTTTTTTATCCTCGTAGCGGCCTCCAGAATGATTGCGTCTACTTCTTCCTCGGGTATTTCTGTTTCTTTAAAGAATCCGCTCATACTAAAATATAAGAGGGTGCCAGATTTAAGAAATTAATGCTCCTGTTCAGGTTTTTTCTTTGGCTTGAGTCGTTCTCTCATCGAGATTATGGACGAGGTGATGCCCCCCAGCAGGAAAAGCACCAGCAGCATCTTGAAGAATGATGATGGGTCACCTTTCGTGAAGGTAATCAAACATACTAGGGTAAAAATCCATGAAAAAATGGCTGATTTTATGGCCACCGGAAACTGGTTTCTATCGATTCGGCGACACACCAGGTAGGTCGTGCCCACCCCACCGAGGTAGAATATCAGGTAGGATAAAAGCCAGGGAAGCTGGATGATGGTGGACAGTTTTAACCAGAAAAAAATCGTACCATAAGCGAGGGTCGCTGCTGCAAGGTAATCGATAATGCTTGGCGTCCTCTCTATCTCCTCTGACAACTGTATCACTGCATCATTGTTTTTTGCAAATAAAGAGTTTAAGAAAAGGGGGGATTAGATTACTTGTAGCCAGTCTCTAAGCAAGAATATTATTCTTCCTTGGTACATGCCGAACCTGCTCATGATAGTGTTGCCGAAACTCGCGCCGAACGCTAAAAGCATCATCGAACGCCCAATCCGGGGTAACCAGCCTAAAGTTCCCTCATTCATCTTCTCATATGTGAAGACGAAGTGGCTCATCGCTGTTATCACTCCCACAAACGTGATGATCGCGTTAACGGTGCCAAATGCATCAGAGGCGATTAGTGGAGAGGCAGTAGCCCTCACCTGTACGATGAAGTCGCTGTATATAGCGGCCCTGATACTGATCCCTATGCCGTTTCCGACAAGGAACGCGATCGGGTACCTGTATAACCAGAAGTACTTATCGCTGAACCTGGCGTAGAGCATTATTCCAAGCAGGAAAACTACTACGTAGATCATCTCACCGCTCATGATGTGAGTCCAGCCGTAGTCTCGGATGTTCTTTACACCCATGACTATAGCGTGACCCGCGGCGATGCCGATGAAGGTGTTTTCAGCGAACTTGAACACTATGTTATCTTTGAAAGCGTAGCTTGTTGCAGCTATCGTGAAAAAAGCCGCTATCCAGATCTGGGGATCTACTGATACCATTAGTTACCGCCCTCCTGTTTTAGCATCCAATAGGACACGTTGCCTATTATTATGAAAATCAGTACGAGCGACTGTGTGAACGTCAGTATGTCACTGCTGACGATGGCGTCCCCCGGGTGTCCAGTGATGAATTCCAGGTCAGCCGCTCCCTTGATTCCGTCCATAATGCCAAGTAGCTGCCCAGAGTCGTAGTACGGTTTAATGCTCGTGGTCATCATGCTTAGAACGCCGCCGATGACATCCATGTTGTACTGGCTGTACGCCTGGTATACCCAGCCTTCGGCTGTTCCGCCTGCAGTTGTTAGGTATGCAACAAGATCAATATCATCAGCCCCGTTAACGTTGTCCATTAAGGAGAGGCTGCCAATCGATGTGCCCTGGTAGTCAACAGAAACCAGTGCCTTCAGGTCGCCGAGCACGCCAGCCATAGCTGTCTGTTCGCCCGCGATGTACCCGATAAAGACGTAGTCTTCACCGTATACTAGGCCATAGGTCTCCTCAGGTTTTACTTGGGCCATTATCAATGGATACATCATCGTACCTTCCAGAGATGTCGCCATGATCACTAATTTGAGGTCTTTCTCGAACATCTGGTGCAGGGCGGCGATATTACCCGGGCCTAAGCTCGGGTATCCTCCTGACCCATAACCGATGTCCATCAGTATAATGGAACCTTCTGGTAGTGCATCCACGGTATCGTACCATGCTAGTGACATGTCTCCAGTCATGAGTGGAAGCCCTAATGGGTTAAGCGCCGGGATTAGCATAGCTACTATGACCAGCCCCATGACTACTTCACGTGGGAGTGATGTTAGTTTTTCCCATATCGACATTTTTAGTGCCTCCCAAGGTACCCTGTCTCCATTCCGAGCAGGGTCCTGATTCCGAGTACTACGGCTCCCATTCCTATCCCGATACGAACGCCTCTGTAGGCTCCGCTAACGATCGGTCCGAAGATCCACTCACGCATGTGGAAGAATCCTGGATAGATCGTAGGGAAAAGTGGGGTATTTCCCATTAAAACTAGTACCGCAGTTATGAACAGAAGTGCTGAATCGAAGTTTCTAGCTCTGAGTACCTTGTACGCGCCATAGGCCATGTAAAAGGCCAGACTGCTGTACATTGTTGCACCGAGTGGTAAGTAGCATGCGTTGTATAACCAGCTGTATGTTGTTCCTTGGTCGTACTGACCTGTGCTTAGACCAAAGAAAACAAACACAGCCATCATCAGTAGTAGCCATCCACTGAACATCCAGTCTTCTCTTTTTCGACTGGATATGCGACTTCCGTGGACACGGAGCAGGTTTACCGCACCAAGACCTAAAGCAAATCCCTGTAGGACTATGCCCCAATTTTTAATTATAGTAAACGTGCTTGTGATTGCTTCTATTCCAGTGTAATATTCACCAATTGCCAACATCCCAACGAGGAAAGTGATTGCAAGAGGTATGTCTCTTTTAATGTCCATTCATAATCACCACGATAACATCTCCGTTACTATGTTCACTCCAACACTAGCCAGCAACGCCCCAACAATGGAGAGCCCTATGGCCGCGAGTTTGAACCAGTCCTGAGCTGCAATACTCCCTATCTGCTGCGGGTCCCCCGAGACATATGCACCAGCGGCGAAGATCTCCTCACCGATTAGTACATAGTCACAGAGAGCAGCGAAGAAGGGGATCTGATATGTTCTTGCTGTACCACCAACCTGCATTGCCCCGACCCGATCAAAGGTCTCAGCAAACATCATTGACTCAGCCCAGAAGGGTCCGATCATGATGACAGCAGCAGGCTTGAGGCGAGAGGCCATGCCGATTACTCCACTTGCCCAAGCGAACTGGGTACCTGAGAGATAAGGTAATTGTTCATCTACGTTTAACTCGTCTAGTATCCCTTCAGCTCGGTATGCGTCTTTTACAAGTTCAATTGCTACAGGCATAACATCTACCCTTGCTTGAGGCGCGATGAGTTCAGCTCCTAGTTTCGCTGATAAAGTGGCTACATGGCTAAGAACGCTTAGAGCTGCGATGGTTTGTGTTGCATAGGCATCGGTAAATTGACCCATACCTATGATGTCGAAGACTGGGCGACCAGTTTCAACGGCTCGTCCGATCACTTCCTCTATAGCGTCTAGACCGGCTATTCGTCGTATCTTGATTTTGCCTTCTTTACCCATGTTGATTGCGACGTAAGTCGCAACCCACACTAAAAGTAAAGCAATTAAAGGAACTATTCGTCCTTCAGTTAGAATTGCCATTTTGTTTCCTTCCAAATAGCTAATTATTAATTAAACCGATTTACTATAAAATCTTTGAGATAAAAATCAAACAAAAGCCCATTATTTCGGCTATTTTAACGTATTTTAGATATAATGATGTGTGGAAATAAGTAAATTATTATGTGATAATAATGGGGGTAGAAAACTATTATATGATTCAACCTTGGTTTTGTTTATGAATGGATAAAACAGATAGACAGAGTTTTCAAACATATTTCGCAGGAGCCTCCCTCGCCTTTGGGTTTCCCCTGTTACTTGGAGAGATTGTTGGGGGGATTGTTGGAACAAATTTATCTAATGATTTTTCTGAAACTTTTTCAATCGTATATGTCCTCCTTCATCTCATTGGGGGACTATTCGGGGGAGCCCTAGTGGCAAGGAATGTCTCAGAGAAAGAGACCCTTAAATCTGGAGCGATAACTGGTTTGTTAGCCTATGTACTTCATCAGATAATCTATTTCATATTCTTCGGTGCGGGGGTCATCGGAGACCCGTACACCTTGGTAACCCTTGTAGGTGGCTCGGTCATCGGGGCTTTCCTGTACGGGAAACTGGGCGTGCACTTGAGTCAAAAAGAATGAGGTTTTACCCTCATGGAGCGACCTGGTTTCTAAGCACCTTTCCAGCACGCGCCCCAGTGTGCTCTTTGTCGAACAGGGTGACCTCCCCGTTTACCACCAGGTGCAATATGCCCTCCGGGAAGAGCTTGGTAGAGCTGGGCGGCACATAGTCAGACCTGTCAATAACTGTATCAGGATCGAATACAACAATGTCAGCATAGTTTCCTGGAAGAAGAATCCCCCTGTCACGCAAGCTCAGTATCTGGGCCGGGAGACTGGTCATCTTTCTCACAGCGTCCTCCAGGGATACAACGTTCTTCTCTCGAACGTACCTCCCCAGCACGCGGGGGAACGTCCCATAGAACCTGGGGTGGGGCGCTGGAATATATTTGTTCAAGGCCCCCGTTGGTGCGTGCACCCTCCCATCAGTGCCAACGGCAACCCACGGCTGCCTCATGATGGCCTTGATGTTTTCCTCGGTCTGGTTAAAGTTGACAATGCTGAACCCGCCCTTCACTTTACCAGATAGGACCGCTTCTACGTGGTCCTTTAACAGGCCAAGGGAGCAGTCTAATGGCTCCTGTATTCGCATAGCTGATACCTGAGCGATGTTCAACCCCACTAGGCTACCATCTAGAGGGTAACTACTTATCAAAGCAGCCTCAGGACCACCTCTATCCTCCATTGAAACCGCCAAGCCTTCCTTGATTTTCTCATAAACTTCAGGAGTCTTCAGACGTTTCAATAACTCCGCAGGGCCTCCCTCGTTGGCCCACTTGGGGATCCATGCCCCGAGACCGGTGCCGCTGGCGTTGTACGGGTACTGGTCGGCGGTAACCTGCAGCCCCTCGTCCCTTGCATCGTTCACCATCCTGATGAGTTCCGGGCACAGGTCCATAAACCGCTTTGACAGTACCTTGAAGTGGCTAATATTAACAGGGATATCCGCTTCACGGGAGATCCTGATAATTTCCTCGATGGCCCCCACGGGGTCGCCCCTATCTCCCTCATCCCTTATGTGGCTTGTATAGAATCCACCATACCGTGCGGCTACCTTGCTTAGCTCTATGACCTCCTCGGTGGTCGCGTAGCTCTGAGGGTCATACCTGAGCCCCGTTGTTATCCCCCTGCACCCGGCCCTCATGGCCAACTCGATCTGGTGCTTCATAGAATCCAACTCTTCAGGCTTGGGGTCCCTCATGGCCATATCCATGACATACTTCCTCACGGTGCCGAAACCAACCAGGGGCGCGACGTTAATGGCCAAGCCATCCGACTCCAAGAGCGCCAGGTA
>JAUWLH010000052.1 GCA_030613835.1 Candidatus Bathyarchaeota archaeon
CCTCAGCTAGAGAAGTGGCAATCCCTCTTATCGCCTCTGGTAAAAGTGCCCGCTGGGTATTCACATTTATTCCGATACCAAGAATGATATAGTTTAAGCTCGAAGAACTGTTCCATGATGTCTGGATGCTCCTCCCGCAGCTCCCTGATGAACTTAGGGTCGATGCTCATGATACCCTCCTCCATCACATACTTGATGGTTCTCCTGACCTCGAGACCGTATGCAATGTTAACCGCTGTATCGTCAGTGCCTCCCCTGCCAAGGATGGTCACCTTGCCGCTCTCGCTCCTACCAGCAAAGCCCGCGATGATGGGGACGATGCCTTTCTCTAGTGCAGGGCTTAGGTTGAGCTGGAGCCTGATCCTGGTCTCGTCTAGAATGACGGCAGCCTCCTTGTTGTTCTCGTCGGTGACCATAAGGTTCTCGCCGTAAAAGCACCGGTTCTCTACCTTTGCGTTCTCAAGGTGAAGACTCAGCACCCTCGATGACAGGTTCTCGCCCCTGCTCACTGCGTACGCGTAGACCGAGTCAGCTAGTTCTCCGCTCGATTTGATGTATGAGAGCACGTGAAGTAGCTTCTCGAACTCGGTTTCCATTGCCTCGTCAGGCTCAACGCCTGGCGGTAACGCCAGCAGGTGGCTCTCGAATAAGTCCACCACGAAAATCTTCGGGTCGTAACCCAGCTCACTGAGGCAGCTTTTTAGTGCTCCGATGATCTGATCAGTCACACCCTTCATGGCCGAAACGACGCATATTGGCAGTCTTCCCAGAGCCATCTCCTTCTGTACTATCTCCGCTGCTCTTCCGAATGTTTCAACGCTCTGGAGGATGCTGCCCCCGAGCTTTATGACCTCAATTTCCAATGTGTTTCACCGCTTGGCCCAGCGCGGGTATGTTTCCTTGGCTCAAAACTGCCTCGATCTTGTCCAAGTCGGATTCTACGACCACCGGCTTGTTACTGTACCGTGCGCTGACGCCCTCGATGTGGTAATTGACTGTGGTACTTGGGTCCTTCAACAGGTTTCCCGTCAGTATGCAGACCACTTGGTCGTCACTGGCTATGATCCCCATATCCCTGAGCTTCCTGGTTCCCGCAAGTGACGCGGCTGATGCTGGCTCACATCCTACCCCGCTGGCATCAATGATGGCCTTTGCGTCTAGGATCTCGTTATCCGAGACCTGCTCAACGACGCCGTCGGTCTCCCTGATGCTTTTTAGCGCCTTCTCCCAGCTTACCGGGTTACCTATCTTGATCGCAGATGCGATGGTATCGGGCTTCATGGGCTCCAGCTTCTTTTCGTTGCTGTGCCACAGCTTATAGAACGGGTTGGCTCCCTCAGCTTGGATGGCGGCGATCCTGGGTATTTTTTCGATGAGTCCCAGTTGCTTCAGCTCCCTCAGCGCCTTACCGAATGCCGATGTGTTCCCCAGGTTTCCAGCGGGAACGACGATCCAGTCGGGTGATTCCCATCTCCTCTGCTGAAGCATCTCGAAGACGATGCTCTTCTGTCCCTCGATCCTCCACGGGTTTATGCTGTTGAGGATGTAGAACCCCAGCTGCTTGGCCCCGTTCCTGATGAGGCCCATCGCGTCATCGAAGTTTCCCTTCACCTGAATCACCTTGGAACCGTACGCTAGGGCCTGTGCCAGCTTGCCGTATGCGATCATGCCCTCCGGGACAAACACTAATCCCTCTAGCCCAGCTTGGGCAGCATAGGCGGCCATTGATGCTGAGGTGTTGCCCGTTGATGCACACGCGACTTTCTTGGCTCCGCTCTGTACAGCGACTGATATCCCAACGGTCATGCCCCTATCCTTGAAGCTTCCTGAGGGGTTCTCGCCCTCGTGTTTCATGTAAATATCATCGAGGCCAGCGTACTCGGACACCCTTTGCCTCTTGTATAAATTCGTGTTGCCCTCTGGCCTCGAAACGATGTGTCTTGAGTCTAGTTCAGGGTGGATGAGTTCCTTGTACCTCCAGACGCCACTACCCCAGACGGACCCTATATCACGTAACTTTTCATCGAAAAGTTCTAGAGATATATCACCGAAATCGTGGTTGACCTCGTACAGCCCGCCACATGTGCAGACATAGTTGTCGCTCGCTGGGGCTATTTGCCCGCAGTGTATGCATTTGAACTGTGCCATCAAATCACTCTTGTTCCCCTGTTACTTGGCTGTGTGTAGTAACACGTTGACTCTACATCGCCGAAAGCTTTCTGCATGGCATCGCCTATCTCGTAGATGTTTTCTCCTACCGCGAACAAGCTTGGTCCACCTCCGCTGATGCTGCACCCGTAGGCCCCCGCGTCCAGCGCTGCCTGTTTGACGTTCCAGAAGTTGGGTATCATGGCGGCCCTGTACGGCTCAACGAGGCTGTCGTTGATGTTCCTCCCGAACAACTTGGCGTCCTTCTGGGCTATGGCTAGCGCCATCCTTGATGCGTGCATTATGTTCTTCACGGCGTCTTTGAGCGGTACCTTCAGCGGCAGAAGCTCTCTAGCCTTCTTCGTCTTGTTCCCGATGTAGATATCTGGGACGACCACTACGATGCTGAACCGCGGGGCATCCAGCCTGATGATGTCCCAGTCCTCGCCGACAAAGATGAACCCGCCAAGCAGGCTCGCAGCGACATTATCTGCGTGGGGTGCTCCCGCCACGGCCTCCTCGCCCAGTGCGGCTAGCTTGACCAGCTCCCTATCACTGAGGCGAAGCCCGAGCATCTCGTTGACGGCCATGGTGGTGGCCGCCGCCGATGCCCCCGAGCTGCCCATGCCGGTGCCGGGTGGTATTCCCTTCCTTATCTCAATGTTGAACCCGTGCCTGGGCTCGTATTGTTCAATAACGTGGTTCAGGATTGCACCTGAACTGTTCTTTTCCGGGTCAGACGGTATCTTGTCTGCCCCAATCCCCTGTACGTCTATCTTGACCCCTGGCTCGGGTGATTCCTTCAGAACTATGATATCGCCTAGACCCTCTAGGGCGATTCCGAATACATCAAAACCAGGTCCAAGGTTAGCAATACTGCTGGGCGCGTAAACTCTAAACTGTTTTATAGTCACCAGTCACAACGGACACCTTGACGCCCTTTCTACATTCAGGTGATTTAAAAATCCTTTCCCAACTAGGTGTTATACAGACAACTTTGAGCCCATTTACACATTGAAACCTCTCAGTGAACCCTTAAATATCGCAGAGCATTTCCTGATTGGAGTGAAGCCATTGAATATTGAAGAAGTAAGATTGGCTCTTGAAGATGTAAGGCCCCACCTCCAGGTAGACGGCGGAGATGTGGAGCTCGTTGATGTCACAGACGATGGAGTCGTAAAGGTTAGGCTGACAGGTGCATGCGCAGGCTGTCCTATGAGCCAGATGACCTTAAAATGGGGCGTCGAGAACTATCTCAAGAAGAAGATCCCAGACGTAAAGACCGTAGAAGCAGTTTAAGCGGAGGAAACAGTACCTGACCCTGCCCACTGACCTAGACCGAGCCAAGAACTATGGTGATATATTCACCATGGTTAAGAAGGCTGTTCAAAGGACTCTAGGGCGTCACAGGGTTGGTCTCATGCTGTACCTCGGCAACCTACCCATCAGGGTCGGAGCTTTCCACCAGATGGGCACTAATGATATCGTTTTAAACAGGAGGCTGCTGGGTCAGACCCGAAGCCTCAAGGAGAAATCCAACGTTTTCGCAATCCTTGTTCACGAGTATCTGCACACCCTCGGGTTCAGAGATGAGAGGCAGGTACGAAGGCTGACCCACAAGGTCTGTCAGGAGAACTTTGGCAAATCCCACCAGGTTGTACAGGCATCTCTAACAGGACCGTGGGCCGAGCTGACCGACGAGGATTTCATGGAAATCCAGCAAGAGCTAAAACTTGAGATGGTAAGGGATTTCGAGAGAATAGAGGGCGGATATATAATCTAGGTTAATGCTCTTTTGAGAGCAAGGTCTTTTTCGTGATCTTTACCAAGTCCTCTGGCGGGATAGGCTTCATTAGGACCTCATCGATACCAAGGTCATTTCCTTCAAGGCCCTCCTTGAAGCTGCTGTAGCCAGTGATCATGATGATGTTTAGGTCCTTGTCCTGATCCTTGAGCTTCTCAGCGACCTCGTCACCTAACATGTCCGGTAGGTTCATGTCAAGGATGATGAGATCGTACTTTGCCCTGTTTGCCTTGTACAATGCCTGAAGACCTGTAGCCGCCGTGTCGACCTGGAAACCTACGCTCTGTAAGATTAGCTTGAACGTGTTTGCTAGGTTCTTGTCATCGTCGACAACTAGGATCGATGATACGCCAACCTGCTCCTCGGTCTCTGTCTCCCCTCTCTCGTACTCAAGTAGTGATTTCCTGAGGGTGGGGTCACTCTGGATCGTCTTACTCACTACTTCTAGGCGATCTACGAGTGTGTCAAGTTTCTCCTCGTGCTCCCGAAGAATATTGATTAACAAGTCAAGTACGTCGATTTTCTCTGTGAAGGACATATTATTACCTAGCCTTAATCCTCAGATGTGCTCTCGTAATGGGAGTATTTGACTGTTTTTGCAGTATAATATGTATTAATGTTCCATGATATGTCGGGATGCCTGGCATTCCGGGCACCTGAGTACCTGCCTGTACCCGTGGGGGTAGTCCTCCACGATGCCGTGCTCGGGTCACTCGAAAGCGTAGAATTGGAGGTATCCCCTCCAACTGAGGCGGGCCTCTTCTCGGTGGGGGTTATCTGGAATAGCTTCAGCCTTAGCCTTTGGATGTGTGACAGCCGGGGTCGTTCGATTTGAATCATATCTCTCCTCAATGATCAGAAAAAACTGTCAGAAATCTGGGTGGTGTTACTATTTCTCCGTCCCCCGGGAGACAACTCTGTGAAAAAAGTTATACCTGTCCCTTTTCCTATCATGTTCGATATTCTATGAGGAACGAAGTAGACACATTCCAGTACATCGTCGAGACCAACAAACTCTTGAGAAAAGGGGGGCTACTGTTGGTCTCCGAGGGCGAGGAGGGAAAGCCCAATGCTATGACCATCGGGTGGGGATTCCTTGGAACCATGTGGAGTGAACCCGTTTTCATCGTGGCGGTAAGGTACAGCAGGCACACGTACAAGCTGATGGAGGAATCAAACAGCTTCACGGTATGCCTGCCCTCCAAGGACATGGAGAAGGCGCTGGCGTACTGCGGGACAAAGTCCGGCAGGGACATGGACAAGCTCAAGGAAATGGGGCTCACAACCAAGAAGGGCAAGACAGTTGACGCGCCGTACATCAAGGAATCACCGGTTCACTACGAGTGCAAGGTCGTATACAAGGACGAGATGGAGGAGGGCAGGCTCGCTGAGCACCTCCAGTCATCCATGTACAAGACCAAGGACTGGCACGTTCTCTACTACGGCGAGGTCACGGGCTGCTACGCAGTCGAGGAAGCCGAGGACAAGCTCGCGTGACTCCCATGAAAGTACTGGTCGTATTCGATTCACACACGGGAAACACAGGGCTGATGGCTGAGGCCGTTGCCCAGGGAGTAAGGGATTCAGGTATCAAGGCTGTCCTGAAGACTGTGGATGAGGCATCAATCGATGAGCTCCCACAGGTTCAGGGCGTGATCCTCGGCTCTCCCGTCTATTATGGCCTCCCAACCGGCAAGATCAAGACGTGGATCGATGAGTCGGTGAAGTACCATGGCAAGCTGACCCATCTGGTGGGCGGCGCGTTCTGCAGTGCTGGCGGTATTCATACCGGCTCCGAGACCACGATCCTTGCCCTCCTACAGGCATGCCTGGTTCACGGCATGATTATCCAAGGGAACCCCCATGGCAGCCACTACGGCGTGGCATCAAAGGGCGCGCCCGGCGAGAAGGAGATCGAGAACTGCAAGAAGCTGGGCTCCAGGGTAGCCGAGCTGGTAAAGAAGCTCAACCCCTAGCCTTTTCACCCAAAAGGCAGAAAACCATCAAACCCCTTCTTACTCCATGACCATTTCTAGGGAGGAGCTAATCGAGGGTATCAACGATGACAACGACCTCGTGGGGCTCCTGACCGAGCTATTAAAGATTCCAAGCGACAACCCTCCAGGAGACACGACGGCCATCGCCGCTTTCATATCGGACTACCTAAAAGGATACAGCGTTGAGGCGGAGGTTATCGTCACAAAACCTGGGATAGCAAACATAGTGGCAACCATCGGGGAGGGTGATACCCATCTTGTTCTCAATGGCCATCTGGACACGTTCCCAGCCGAGGTCGGGGAGGAGTGGACGGTTCCTCCCTACTCCGGCCTAGTCAAGGACGGAAGGATTTACGGAAGGGGCGCAGGTGACATGAAGGGTGGTCTCGCTGCCCTGCTCTACTGCTTCGCAAAGATCAGCCAGACTGATCTCAAGGGCAGGCTCACTTTCACAGGGACCTCGGACGAGGAAACCGGGGGCGAGTGGGGCGCGCTATGGCTCCTAAACAAGGACAACCGCCTCCACGGGGACGCGGTGCTCAACGGGGAGCCATCCGGCCTGACAGTGAGGATCGGAGAGAAGTCCCGCGTATCCATCATCCTTGAGGCCGAGGGAAAGGCGGCCCACGGAAGCTTCGCCGGGTACGTGGGAGAGAACGCCATCATGAAGATGATGAGGATACTCCCGCTCGTTGAATCATTCCAGGGGACCCCAGCCATGTTCACGGACGAGACGAGGGCGCTCACAGAGGAGGTAATGAAGGGCTACAGGCAGCAGTACGGCCACGAGTCCGAGACTATGGCCAACGTTCTCAAGGAGGTCACGGTCAACATAGGCACCATCGAGGGCGGTAGCGAGGACAACATCATCCCAGCCTACTGTAAGGTAACCGTTGACACTAGGCTACCCCTAGGAATCACGCCAGTTGAGATGACCGAGATGATGAAGGCCAAGATACACGATGTGGACCCCAGCATCAAGGTAAGCTGGAAGAGGCCACCCCAGATTGTAACAGAGTCAACATACTCGGGGACCGGCGAGCGCATAACCCGCGTCTTGGCCAAGAACTCTAGGGATATCACGGGCGATGAGCCCCTGTACAGCTTCACATCAGGGGGAACCGACTGCCGTTTCTGGAGGAAGATCGGGATCCCCGCCATATGCTACGGCCCAAGAGTCTTCGCCATGGGCGGCGTTGACGAGAACATTACCATCGAGGACCTCGTAACCACCGCAAAGGTCCAGATGGGCACCATACTGGACTTCCTTGCGGGGGAGAACCCCTAAAAGCCGTGATGACTCGGATAAGATGATCAGCTTGGGCGAGAAGATTATAGGAATCCTAGGCGGGATGGGGCCGGAGGCAACAGCGGACCTCTTTATGAGGATCATCAGAGCGACCCCCGTCAAGAGAGACCAGGACCATTTCAGGGTCATCATTGACAGCAACTCCAAGATAGCAGACAGGACACCCGCGATCCTCGGTACTGGACCCAGTCCCTTGCCAATGATGATTAAGACTGGAAAGAACCTTGAACAAGCGGGCGCAGATTTCCTTCTCCTGCCATGCAACACTGCCCATTTCTTCCACTCTGAAATACAGGCTGAGCTGGGGATCCCTCTATTACACATGATCAAGCTCAGTGCCAAACACATCAAAAAAAACTATCCAGAAGTCAAACGGGTTGGTCTACAGGCATCTGATGGTACGATCGCCAGCAAGCTATATCCTGAGTCATACGGTAAGTACGGGATCGAGATAATCACACCGAGTGATGCTTCCCAGAAGGATGTTATGGATGCGATATATCGCGACATCAAGACAGGAAACCTCGAAAACGGCGGCAAGCTTCTACACAGGGTCGCTGTCGAGCTCATTGAAGATGGATCGGACGCAGTTATCTGCGGCTGTACCGAGGTGAGCCTGGTCCTCCACGACGGGGACGTACCGGTTCCAGTTGTTGATCCCCTTCAGGTGCTCGCCGAGGAAGCCGTCAAGCTGGCCTCGGGGTGATACCATGGACGAGCCCACTCACTCCCTTGGGCACCTGAACTATACTAGGGACGGCGTCGAGGAGGAGATCGAGTTCTTTTACCCCTTAAACATCCAGTGGGGATGCATCCGGTGCGGAGCATGCTGCGGCGACGTTGGCGACAGGGTCAGGATGGTCATGCTGCTGGACAAGGACCTCGACAGGATAGAAGCCGCTGGCGAGACTGATTTCTTTGATGAGTGGGACGAGGGCTCTTTCTCGGCGATAATGAAGAAGGTTGACGGGAAATGCGTGTTCCTTACCGGGGAAAGGTGCAGGATATACGAACACAGGGTGCTCCTCTGCCGCATGTACCCCTTTTGGCTCGAAAAACAGGAGGATGTGTTCGTGTTCGGCGTTGACAAAGATTGTCCGGGGAACGGTCAGGGTGACTACCTTGAAGATGGGTTCTTCAGGGCTTTGCTGAAGATAGCCCTTGAGTCCATGGATTACTAGATAATTATATTTTCCTTATACTTGGTTATCGTATACAATATGAACCGAAATTTATTCATCTCGTTCAACATCGACCCACTACTAATCAAGAAAATAAAAAAGACAGACCCAGACATCGACATACTATATGATCCAAGAGTATTGGCCAAGCCTAGGTACAAGAACGACCAGCATAGCGGACCATTCCAGAGAGCCCCCTGTGGGACATATCAAACGTCATCATCAGCCCCC
>JAUWLH010000124.1 GCA_030613835.1 Candidatus Bathyarchaeota archaeon
AATAGAAAAAACGAAAAGGAGCATAAAAAGCTATGAATTTTAAGGTTTAGATTTGATGGTCGTGAAGTATTCTTGGATTCTGCTAGTCAGACCAGAGGTGTGTGCCTCGGCATCTACCTTGTTAATTACCTTAACAGCGAGCTCCTCATCAGACCTGTTTCTTCCGTATATCAGTACGCGTCCGTTCTGGCCGATTGTGACTTGACACCGGGTCTCCCTGAGGATCATGTTGATCATGCTTCCTTTTTTCCCGATTAGTCGGGGGATTTTGGAGGGCGTTATGTTTATGATGAAGCCCTCGTGGACTCGTCCTAGGTCCCTGCCCAGGATCGATAGGATAGGTTTTCTGCTCCTATCCAGGTCTACTATCTTCGCGACGATGGTGTCTCCTACGTCCAGTATCCTCGTCATGTCTAGGAAGGACCTGAACGGCTTGTTGATGGCATCGCTTACCGTTAATATGGCGTTCTTGTATGCACCGATGTCCACCTTCCACTGTCCCAGCTCGATGTCTCTGACCTCTCCGATTACGAGGTCGCCGACTAGGGGAACGAATCCTGCTTCTAGTGCTATCACCGTTACGCGATCCTTGTCATAGTTGACAAGCCCCACTCGGGTAGCGTACAAGTTTTCATCTTCTCTGTAGGTGTTATCTCCACTCCGGGTTTTGCCCTCGTATATGAGGTCCCCAGGGATAACTATATCGCGGGTCTCAAATTTTGCACTCATCTCTCTTTCCCACTTTTTTTACTTTAATATCTTCGACTGCACGTTTCCCTGCGTTTCCTTGCCCAGTGTATCTAGGAGCTCCATCTGCATCGCTGCGGGGAGCTCAACAACCGCAACCCATGAGCCATCGTTCTGCCACTCCTCCCGCTTGATGGTGCCATAATTCTTCACGGTACCATAACTTTTCCCTGTATACTCTGCGGGTATCTTGAGCGCGATCTGGATGTTCTCGCTGCTCATCGGTAGTATCGACCTTAACGCGTCAACAATTTCTTGAACCTGCTCCTCCGCGTCTATCATTGGATCAATGGTGATCTTCGCCTCCTCCATCGCGTTCTGTATCCTCAGCGGTGGGTGAGGTAGCTTGGTCTTGGGATCCACGTAGGTCTTGGAGATGATATTGATGATCTGCTTGTATTTCTGCTCCATCATCTCCTTCCTCTGCTGGGCGTTCAACTGGAACGTGCCCTTTTCGAACATTATCTTAGCGACTTCTAGGGCATCGCTAGTGCCATATATCTTCTCAAGTTTTTCGGCGGACGCCTTCTCTCCCTTGTTGGCGTCAGTGAAAATGAAGTCGGTCATCAGTACGTTGGCGATTTCGCCGATCTCTCCTTTCTTGTATGCCAGTCCCTTGTCTGGGTCTACAAGGATCTCGAATTTCTCTCCACCGGTCTGGTGGCGAACTATTGTGTACTCTTTGCTCATCGTCGAGCACGGCCTAGCTGAGATAGCTCTCCGTTTCCTCGGCCGAGAGTCGCCTGAAGACCTTGGTCTTGGTCGGTATCACCGATACTTTGACCGTGTCTTTTGTGACTTCGGTGTCCGAGGCCGTTTTTATTGCCTGGATTGCCAGCTTGATGGCGTTATCAAGCGTGATATCATCCGTGTACTGATCCTCTAGGATCTTGTTTGCATCGTCGTTTTTCCTGCCTACCGCTATTGCCTTGAAAGCCCTGTATGCTCCACTCGGGTCTGTTGTCATTACCCTTGGCCCCGTGGCGTCTACACCTGTCAGGATCATGGTTACACCGAACGGCCTAACCCCTGCATGCTGCGTGTATGCCTGGCTCACATCTCCGAGTCGCCTAGCCAGGATCTCGACATCAACGGGCTCGTCGTATAGGAGCTTGTTGCTCTGACAGTACACTCGTGCCTGACCTATGAGCACCCGTGCATCACTGCTTAGCCCCGATATGGCGCTTGCCAGATGGTCGTCCAGCTGATAGATTTTCCTAAAGTACGCTGGGTCTTCCAGTCTGCTCTCGGGGGTCTCGTTTGCCGCCAGAACCACTCCTTCTGGGCTGGCTACTCCCACTATTGGTGCTCCCCTTTTAACTAACTCGAGAGCGTACTCTACCTGGTAAAGTCTACCTTCCGGTGAAAATATCGTGATGGCCCTGTCGTAGGCTCTAGGCATAAACAAATTCCTATTTTTCCTCCTTGTGCTATCTCGCGCTGTTTCTAATGCATATATTTGATACTCACGTATAAATGTGATATATTTATTGTTGATAGAAGAGTGGCGCTCTGGCCGGGATTCGAACCCGGGATCTCTCGGGTGACAGCCGAGAATACTGGGCCTGACTATACTACCAGAGCACGTAGAACGTATGAACCCGCGATTCCATAATAAAGTTTGCGGCTTTTACTGTAAATGGGGAAAAAGGGGCTACTTGTATTGCTTGGCTATGAGCATTGTAGCTGTCAGGAAGATGTTCGGTAGTGCCCTGAGGGTCTCCGTGATGAATTTGTCGAGTGTCCTCATATTCTCAGATTTTACCTTGAGAATAGCGTCGTACTCGCCATAGATGACGGATACCTCCTCTACTATTGGGTTCTGGGCGAGGGCCTCGCAGACCTCGTCCTCTGCGCCTGATTTGATGTTCATCATAATGTATGCTTCAATGCTGCTCATGATGCCTCACAGTTTCCTTTGGCAGACGTGGTTTAAAGGTTATGGAGAATAAAATTGGTCATGGACTGGCGTAGCTGGCCATGATACGACCCATGGTGGTGAGGCTCACGGGTATGCCCTTGTTCTCCTTTGTGCCCGCGTTTATGAGGTCGGCCTCGCGTAGTCCCCTCAGGTTCCAGCGGACTGTGCTCTCTGGTATGGATAGCTCCCCGCTGAGTTGCTTGATGAGGTTCGTGTAGACCATGTCCTTTAAGTGGTTCATGGTTAGCCAGTTGAGGATCGTCCTCTGTTTCTCTGTCAGCTTAGTGCTGGCGGCCGTCATGAGGGCTTGCTCCAGCTGGTTTAGCTGTCTGCTGTGGGCGTGGATGCTCTGCTCGAGGGCGTCCACGCGTTTCATGAGCCTGTTGACGGCTATCTGGTTTGTTTCTTGGCCGAAGTCAGCTACCTCTCGCCTTATTGATCGGATGTTGGTGAGGATGTCGCTGAACTCGGGGGTCGGATAGTTTTGGCTGTTAGGCCTGGAGAATATATACACCTGTCATGTTTACACCCCGACGAGGATTGAAAGCGGTGGGAGGAGTATTAAGGTTTGTGTAGGTAACAGTAGGCGGCTACGTGGAGGACTGCGACTTGGTCATGACCTACATAGGCTCATGGGGTATATTGAAGTAAATAGAAAAAAACGTCAACAGAAAATCAAAGAGAGATACTGGGACATTCGACGCCTAGAGGCTACGCATAGAATAATGCACGAGCTTTTTGACTTAGCTCAGATGATTAATGAGCTTTGGAAACACCCAGACCGTGAGGCCATTATTGGAGAATAACCAGACACGCGCGTACGTCTGTGATTAGAACCCCTCAGCCCGCATGCGCGTGATTAGAGCTAGAGAAAAAAGGATGACCTCTATTCGATTATAGAGCTTATCACATTGATGACAGATTCATCCATAGTAACCTCACGCCCAGATAATCCCCCTTCCGCGTTAACCATGTCCCGAACCTGGGATAGATAACTCCTTAGAGGCTGATACTCGTCCGGATCATGCTCCATATTCTCATCAATAGGATACAATACATGTTTTGAAGCCCAATAATCAAGCGCCACAGGATCCAGACTCGCCAATACCTGGTCCAGTCTTTTTGTGTTCTCTGGCGGATAACCAGCCCATTTTACTGAAGTCACCCAGATACAGTCTAAAATATTGAGATCGGGGGCCCTGACCTTGGCTATCATCTCGCCACAGTGTGCACCCAGTTTCTCGTAATGGCGCTCACGCCTCCAACCATCAGCCATCGAAAGAATACCATAATAGCTTTTTACAGCCCCAGTTACACCGCATCCATCATGGTGTTTCAGCACAGGAACGTTAATCAGTTTAAGATTGTCATCGTAACTGGAACCATTCCAGATACCTTCCTTTAACTCCACTCGGTTTCCTTTAGATGTGATGAAACAAGGATATGAGACTTCACCAGTTCTCCTATATCCGTCAGTTGAATGGTCATCCTTGTCGATGAACGTTTCACGCACAGGGTCGAGAAGGTACATGGAAACCCTGTCATCTGAGAAAACTTGGTTTACTAAATATGAGAAAGAGTGGCTCTCATCTTCTGCGTTTGCATGCACTCCTGTGTCCGTGTATTGCCTACCCCACATGGTATCGCAGTCCAGGCTTCCTCCACCCTGCCCGTTCTCGAAGATGACAACCTCTCCAGTGAATCCATCAGGGTGCAACAGTATCCTCTGTATGAGGCCTCTTACAAGGTCAGAATTTGTGCATCCCCGGTACTTCCATTGAGCGTTTACTTTTACAAGTACTACGTCGGAGCATTCGATGAGGCCTGTGGGTCCACCTAGGTTCGTGTTCTCGTGTGTTTTATAGAATTTTTGGCCATAATCGGCCATTAACTTTAGAAGAGAGTCTACTCCTTCGTGGTGATTTACTTCTCCCGTTGGCTTTGGACAGTTTTTTATCTGAAATATCTCGGATTTGGTGTCTCTAACCATATTATCTCATTCTAATGCACGTCTAAATAGATGTTGCATACGCTCTAGCGCGCGAATGGTTATTTACACTTATTTTTTCAGGCATGATTTTATGAAGTTAATTTTTAGTAAAAGAAAATATATGGTTTTGAAGGTATAGATAGTTGTGCTTGAATTATCTAAGGTTGTTTTATGCAAAAATGTTCAACTGGAGGATTAAATCATAACCTATGAAATTCAGTTTTAGTAAGCGACTGAAAATGATCAGAATCTCCACTAGATTTGTCCCAGAGCGCGTGCTATGTATTCTTCCTCTGAAAGCCAAAAGGTCAAATCTTCGGACGTATCCATTTTAACTGTACTTTATTTCTAAATATGTATTACCTGTTCGTATATACTCATTCATCTTTATTTTCTTCTTCTGCATCATCTTCAAACATCCACAAAATATCCAGTTCATCATCGTTTGTATCCCAGTCAACATTTAATAATGCGAAAAAAAATACAACCAGGCCAACGACGAATAGCAAAAAATACATTTCTATTTCTTTCAATAGAAATGATATTTATAAATTTTTTTTAAAGAAAGATAAAAATATACGCGCGCGTTCGCGTGTTTCTGGGTGTTTGAGTAGTTGATCTATGGATTGTGTGGCTCTTTTGATG